>NZ_JBEZUZ010000052.1:0-51999 GCF_040636735.1 Streptomyces sp. NPDC035033
CTGGGGGGGCCCCACGCACGCCGCCGGCCGGCCACGGCCGGACCGGTCGGCGGGGCCGCCCCGGCACGCCGCGCGACTCCGCTCCTCCCGGACCGGGACGCTCAGGACCAGGAGGCCGTCACCAGGAAGCGCTCGGCGGCGTCCAGATGGACCGCCGAGGCCAGCCAGGCGCGGGCGTACGCGTCGGAGGAGGCGTCCGTCAGCCGGCCGAAGGAGTCCCGCGGCCTGCGGTCCGCCTCGGCGGCCAGGCGCTCCGCGAGGTCGGCGGCCCCGGTGAGGCCCGCCCGGCGCATCGGCACCGCGAGGGCCGCCCGGTCCGCCGCCCGGGCCGCCTCGGCGACGGCGCGCCGCCCGCCCGCGACCCCGGCCTCCAGCAGCCGCCGGACCCGCCACAGCGGAGCGTCGGCCAGCGGGTCCGGCCCGACCGGCACCGGGGCGCCGCCGGCGGCCGGCTCCGGACGGGGGAAGTGGGCACCCTGGAGACGGTCGTAGCCCAGGTCCGCGCGGCCCCGCCACTCCTCCGGCAGCCGCAGCGAGTACGCCGCGTCCGGCACCGGCCCCACCGCCAGCGGGCGGAGCGTCGCCGCGCGCTCCGGGTCGGGGCGGCCCAGGACGCGCAGGGCGAGCCCGGCGTACCCGCCGATCCGGCGCAGATTGGCCGCGTGCGGCAGTTCCGGATGAGGGTGGGCCACGGCCAGCCGTACCACCGGGCCGCCGCCGAGGACCCGGGCCACCAAATGGTCGCCGGCCGCGCCGAGCACCTCCACGTCACAGCCGAGCAGGCCCGGTGCCGCGTCGCCCCCCGCCGCCGCGTCGAGCGCGGACGCCACCGCCTCCCGCACCGGCCGGGCGAAGAGCGCCGCGACGGGCTCCTCCGACCAGTCCACGCCCCGCACCGGCGTGGCGCGGACGCCCCGGCCGGCCCCGAGCCGCCCGTCGGCGGAGACGGTCGCACCGGCGATCAGCAACCCCCCGCGCGCCAGCCCGGCGTGATCGAGCACGGCCCCGCCGAGCGCGACCGACGCCGTCCCCGCCCCCTTCGCCCGGGAGACGCCGCCCGGCCGCACGTCGGACAGGGTGTGGAAGCCGCCGTCGGGACCGAGCAGATGGGTGGTCACCCCTCCGTAGCCGGTCGCGGAGAGCACCGGCTCCCGGCACAGCCCGAGCACGCGCAGGCTGCCGCCCTGCTCGTAGGCCCGGCGGGCGGTCCCCGCCATGTCCGGCCCCGCCGTGCCGGAGGCGAGCCCGGCGACCCCGGCGAGCAGCTCGCGGAAGGCCGCCGTCAGGTCGGAGAGCCGCTGCCCCCGGCTCTGTTCGCGCGCGTTCCGCAGGCCCCGTACGACCCTGAGCGCGGCGGCCTCGGCACGGGGGAGCCCGGCGATCCGCGCCGAGTGCGCGGCGCGCAGCAGTTCGGCCTGGACGACCGTGCCGCCGGCGGTGACGCCCGCCGCGAGGGCCTCGGCGGCGGCCTGCCAGAGGGCCGACACGGCACCGGCCTGGGCGGGCGTGAGCGACGGCGGGACCTCCCCGGAGGCGACCGCGATTGGACGGGGAGCCGCGCCGGACGCGGCCGCCGGGGACGGCGACCCGTCCGGCGGCTCCGGCGCCGGGGCCGGCGGTCCGGACTCGGGCGGGGCCGGCGCGTCGGCCGGGAGCGGGGCGCCCGGGGCCTCCGGATCCGCGAGCGGGGCCGCGCCCAGGACGGCCGCGCGGTGCAGGCAGCGCGGGGCCAGGAGACAGCTGCAGACCGCCTGGGCGGCCTCGGTCACCGCGCCCGACGGACCCGGCCGCAGGGTCACCAGCGTGTCCTCGCCGAACCGCACCTCCACCGCGCCGCCGGGACCCGCCACGGCGCGCCCGGCGCACTCGGCGACGGCGGCGTCGAGTTTCCCGCGCAGCCGCGCGGTCAACTGCTCGACGGCCTCGGCGAGGACCTCGGGGGCGACGGGCGGCAGGGGTTCGGGACTCAACGGGCTTCTCCTCGGAGGCGGTCGCCGACCCAGCGGGCGAGGGCGAGGGGGCTGAGGGCGGCCACCGGCATCCCGGCGGCGACGAGCCGGCGCGCCACCGGAACCGAGTAGCGGGGGGCTCCCGCGTCGTCGAGGGCGGCGCAGCCCAGCAGGTGCGCCCCGGAGGACGCCAGGGCGCGGACCTCGCCGAGGAGCCCGGAGAGCGGCGCGCCCTCCTCGAAGTCGCTGACCACGACGACGAGGGTGCGACTGGGCACGGTGATCAGCGTCCGGGCGTGCGCGAGGCCCGCGGCGATGTGGGTGCCGCCGCCGACCCGTACCTCCAGGAGCAGGGACAGCGGATCCCCGACCCGGTCGGTGAGGTCCACCACCTGCGTGGAGAAGGCCAGGAAGTGCGTGGACAGCGTCGGCACGCCGCCGAGGACCGCGGCCGTCAGGGCGGACCAGACGACGGACGCCTCCATCGAGCCCGAGACGTCGACCACGAGGATCAGCCGCCAGTCCGCCTCCTTGCCCGAGCGGGTGCCGAACACCGGGCGCTCCGGGACCACCACCACCCGCCCGTCGTCCAGCCGCCGGGTGTGCGCCAGGTTGGCCCGCAGGGTGCGGGCCAGGTCGAGGCGGCCACCGGGACGCCGGGTGGGCCGGGGCGAGGCCAGCCCGGACAGGGCCGGACGCACCCGCGTGGCCAGCTCCCTGGACAACTCGTCGACCAGCCGCTTCACCAGCGGGCGCAGCCGCGCGAGCCGGGCCTCGGGCATGCCGCCGGCCAGCGACAGCACGGAGGCGAGCAGCTCCACCGACGGACGCACCGCGGCGGGGTCCAACTGGGCCAGGACGTCGGAGCGGCCCGCGTCGGCCGCGTCCGCGAGGACCTCCTCGCGGACATCGGCCCCGAACAGGGCCTCCAGCTCCTCCGCCCACTCGCGGGCGGTCGGGAACGACGCTTCCCGGCCGCCGCCCGGCCCGCCCGCGCCGCCGTCGAGCCCGTCGGCGCCCTCGCCGCGGCCGTGGCCGTACAGCTCGTCCAGCGCGCGGGCGTAGCGGCGGGCCCGGTCGCTCAGCCGGTCCTCGTGGCGGCCGAGGAGCAGCCGCCACCGGTCGGCGGCCGCGAGCCCCCGTTCCGGCACCGGGAGCACCGGCCCCGCCGGGCCACCGGCGGACGGAGCCCTCCCCGGCGCGGAAGCCGGTACGGGAGCCGCCTCCACGGACGTCGGTACGGAGACGGTCTCCGCCGGCGTCGGTACGGGGGCGGTCTCCGCGCCGGGCGGCGCCAGGGCCTTCAGGGCCGCCAGGCCCGCCGCGTCCGCCGCCGCCCACAGCGAGAGGAGCTCGGGCGGGGCGTCCAGGGAGAGGTCGGGACGGTCGCCCAGCCGCTCGGTGACGGTGGCCAGCAGACGGTCGCGGGCGGCCGGCGACAGCACGTCGAAGCCGCCCCGCAGGGCCGGCAGACGATCGAGGAACTCCTCGTCGGCCAGCGTCTCGACCCGGTCGAGCAGCGGGTCGAGGGCGTCCGGGGACACCTGGAGCAGCGGCCCGGCGGCGGTGAGCAGACCGGTCAGCCGCTGCGCGAGCGCACGGCGCGCCCCGGGGCCCGCGGCACCGTCGATCCACCCCGCCGCCCGCTCCCCGAGCCCGGCGGCCGGGTCCAGGTCCAGCAGGACGCGGACCGCGAGGGCCGCGCCCTGGACGAGCGGCGAACCGTCCGCGGCGAGTCCGGTCAGCGCCCGGTCCAGGCGGAGGCCGAGCTGCCGCGCGGCCGTCCGGTCGGCGAGCGCGACCAGGGCCGCGGCGTCCGCGGGGGCGTCGCTCCCGGCGAGTCCGGGCAGCGCGCGGACGGCGGCCTCGACGAGTGCGCCGGCCAGCTCGCCCGCGGCGTCGCGGGTCTCCCGCGTGGTGCCCGGGTGGTGCCCGCGCCGGAGCGCCTCCAACAGGTCGAGGGCGCCGAGGAGTTCGGGCAGGCTCGCCGCCTCGGGCAGCACCGCCGAGGCTTCCCGCAGCCGCTCCTCGACCAGCTCGGGCAGGTCGCAGCGGGCGGCGGCGGCGAGCCCGGCGAGCACCTGCGCCGGGGTCGGCCCGCCGTCGGCCGCCTCGCGCCGCGCGGTCTCGCCCAGGGCGCCCGCGGCCGCCTGGGCAGCCGTCACCCCACGGGCCCCGGCCAGGTCGAGCCGCGCGGGCACCGAAGGCGTCCACGCCAGACGCCACTTGGTGCCCAGCGCCGTACCGTCCCCGGTCGTGGCCACGGCGACCGGCTCGCCGTACGAGGCGCCGATGACGAGGAGGCGCTGGAGCAGCACCTCGCGGCGCGCGTCCAGCGGCGACCGCAGGGGGTCCAGCCGCACCTCGCGGGGCTCGGGGTCGTCAGGGCGGGGCAGCCGCAGCCGGGCCAGCTCGTCCTCCACGGACGGGCCGAGGCCGGACCGGGGCGCGCGCGGGGTGAGCCGGCCCCGCCGGGTGCCGACGAACCCGGCCTCCAGGGCACGGGCCAGAGCCCGGCCCCGGCCGAGCGGTTCACCCTGCCCGAACACGGTGGTGACGGCCTCCAGCAGTTCACCGCGGCCCGGCGCGGGCAGCCCGCGCAGGGCGGCCAGGTCGCAGGCGACCCGCAGGGCCTCGGCGGCCTCGCCCGTACCGGCGGTGTGCCCCGCCCGGCGCAGCTCCCGGCACAGCCCCGTCAGCGCGGCGGCCGCCGCCTCCCGCAGCCGGTCCGGCGCGCCGCCCGCCTCGAACACGGCCTGCTGCCAGCGCGGGTCGCGGATGCCCGCCGGATACCCCGAGCGGGAATCCAGCAGGTCGAAGGAGTACGGGACGAAGGAGGTGACGGCCCTCCCGCCCGCTCCGTCCCCCGCGCCCGCCGGTCTCCCCCCGGCGGGTCCTCCTCCGGTCGGGTCACCTTCGGTCGGGTCGCTTCCGGCCGGCCCGCCCTCCTCCGTCTCCGCGAACGCGGCGGTCAGGGCCGGGGCGTGGAAGGCGCCGATCACGGCCGCGACCCGCCGGCCGCCCGCCCCCGCTCCGGCGATCACCCGGCGCATCCCGGCCTCGCGCGCCAGGTCGGTGGCGGGCACGGCGGCGTCGGCGCGCAGCGCCCAGCCCACGCCGAGCGCCGCCCGGCGCACCGCCTCGGGGGAGCAGCCGGGGGCGAGGACCTCGACGGCCCGGTCCCACAGGTCGTCGCCCTCCCGCCCGGTGCCGGCGGCGGTCAGCGCGTCGGCGAAGGAGCGGCGCCCCGGTCCGCCCGGCTCGGGGCGGTCCGCCCGGCCCGCCTCCGCCGACCAGCCGGGGTCGCCGAGGGGCAGGTCGCAGCAGACGACCTCGGCGCCCCGGGCCCGGGCCCACCGCACCGCCGCCAGCTCCGGCGAGAAGTCCGCGAACGGGTAGAAGGACAACCGCCCGCCCTCACCCGTCCCGGCCAGCGCGACCGGCGCGACCGTCTCGGGATCGGCGAGGTGCTCCAGCCACGGCTGGAAGTCGGCGGGCAGCTCCACGCAGACCACCTCGGCGTCCGCCGCGTCGAGCAGGGCGGGCACCACCGCGGCGAGCGCCGGGCTGTGGTGCCGCACCCCCAGCAGGTACGGCGTGCGCGACGCGGCCAGCGCGTCGACGGCCGCCCTGGGGTCGGGGAGGGTCAACGCAGGCTCCCGCGGAGGTCCCAGAGGCGGCGCCACATGGCCGAGCCGGTCTCGGCACGGCGGCGGACCGGTCCGTCCCAGTAGCCGAGCAGCCGGGCGTGGTCGGCCGGATCGTCCTTGCGGACGACGCCCAGGAGGTGGCCCGGCAGCAGGTCGAGGACGTCCCCGCCGGGCAGGTAGGCCGCCGAGAGCCCCAGCGAGGCCGCCACCTGCACCGCCTCGGCGGTGGACATGACGGTGCCCGGACGCTCCACGTCCCAGCCCTCGGTGGAGCGGCCCGAACGCAGGTCGCGGAAGACCGTCACCAGGGCGTCCAGGACGGCGTCGTCGACCCCGAACTCCGCCCCGGCCCGCCGCACCGCCGCGACCGCCTGACGCCGGATCAGGGTCGCCTCGGCGTCGGCGTCGGCGATCGGCTCCACGGTCTCGAAGTTGAAGCGGCGCTTGAGCGCGGCCGACATCTCGGAGACGCCCCGGTCCCGGAGGTTGGCGGTCGCGATCACGGTGAAGCCCGGCGCGGCGCTCACCACGGCGTCCTCGGTGGCGGTCAGCTCGGGGACGGTGACGCGGCGGTCGGACAGCAGGGACACGAGGGCGTCCTGCACCTCGGGCAGACAGCGGGTGATCTCCTCGACGCGCACCACCCGGCCGGTCCGCATGGCGGACAGCACGGGGGAGTCGACCAGGGCCTGCGGGGTGGGGCCCTGGGCGAGCAGCAGCGCGTAGTTCCACCCGTACCGGAAGGCGTCCTCGGTGGTGCCCGCCGTGCCCTGGACGGTGAGGGCGCTGGTGCCGCAGACGGCCGCGGCGAGCAGTTCGGACAGCATCGACTTGGCGGTGCCCGACTCACCGGTCAGGAGCAGACCGCGCTCACCGGCCAGGGTGACGACGCAGCGCTCCACGAGGGCCCGCTCGCCGACGAACTTCGGGCCGATCGCCAGCTTCGCGGGCAGCCCCTCGCGCCGCTCGGGCAGCGCGAGCTCGACGCCGTCGCTGCCGCAGACGAAGGTGACGACGGCACGCGGGGTGAGCAGCCAGCCGGGCGGACGGGGGCCCGGGTCCTGGGCGGCGAGGAAGGCGAGCTCGGCGGCGTGGCGCTCCTCGGCAGGCCGGACCTGCCGGGCGGGGGCGGACTCTTCGGTGACGGTCATGCGCGGTTCCTTCGGGACGGTGAGGGGGGGGAGGACGTGATCGGGTACGGGGGAGGGGCGGGGGCCCGAGAAGAGGGGGCGGCCCGGGCGGTTCGCGGGGACACGCGCGGGCACGGGGACACGCGCGGGCACGGGGGCTCGTGCGGGCACGGACCGGGGCCGCACGGGCCCCGTGTCCCTTGCCGCGGGCCCGCCGCGGCGGGCCCGGCGCGCCCGTCTCCGGAGGCGCCGGGTCCGCCGTGCGGCGGCGGCCCGGTCAGCGGCGCCGGCGGGTGCGCTTCACCTTCAGCTCCTCGAAGCGCGGCAGGTCGCCGTCGACGATCCGCCGCCACGCCCGGGCGTACAGCTCGGCGACCGGCTCGGCCGGCACCAGCAGCCCCAGCGCGGGCCGGCCGCCGGCCGGCACGCCGAACAGCGACAGCTTCCACTGCTCGACGGGGAGGACGGGCGCCGTCTGGTCCGCCCAGGCGCCCGGCAGGAACAGCGAGCGCCCCGCGCGGGCCCGGACCGCGGACACCACCAGGTCGGTGGCCGCGAGCTCGGCGCGCGCCGCCTTCAGCCGCGCCGGCTTCCACCCCGTCCACCGGGCCGTGTTCCGGTCGGTCGGGTCGGGCAGGGCCAGCAGCATCAGGTACAGCGTCGCCGCGTCGGCCCCCAGGCCGTACGCCTCCGCGGCCTCCGCCACGAGCGCGGGCACCGAACGCGACGGGTCCTGCGGCCACCACGTGCCGTCCTCGTCCGTCCCGCCCGCGGCGGGCGCGCCCGGGTCGGCCAGCAACCGGGCGAACGCCGGATCGTGGCAGCGGCGCAGCGCCGCCTCCACCGACGTCGGCCCCTGGTCCGGATCGCGCAACGCCACCAGGTACGGGTCCGATCCGGTGGAGTCCAGCAGCGACGTCCGCAGCGCCGGCAGCGGCTGCCCGTCGTGCGTCGCCATCAGCACCGCCCCGTACCGCTCGTGGTCGGGCGCCGTCTCCGTCGGGGCGCCCGCCACCCTCCGGAACTCCGCCAGGCTGGTGTAGCGCCCGACCGCGACGAGCAGATCGGGCGAGGCCAGCCGCTGCCGCACCGCCGTCAGCGCGCCCGGCAGCGCCGCCCGCAGCGGATCGCCCGCGGGCAGCCGGTGCGCCAGCCACGTCATCAGGCCCAGGGCGCCCGTCAGCACGGCTTCGGTGAAGGGATGCCCGGCAGGCTCCACCGGCTCCGGCCGGTCGTTCCGGATCCGCCACGCCACGTCCGTGCCCAGCTCGGGGGAGCCGGCCGGGTCCAGCAGCGCGGGCAGCGCCCGGGAGGCGGGCCAGCCGCCGCGCACCGCCCGCGTGGCCTCGGTCGTCAGCCAGTCGGGTACCTGCGCCCGGCGGCCGACGCGCGCGTTCCACACCTCCGCCGCGGCCGCCACGTCCGGGCCGTCGGTCCACAGCCGCGCCGGATCCTCGGGCAACAGGGCGGCCACGACCTCCTGGCGCACCTCCACCGGGAGGGCCCGCAGCTCGTCGCGGGCGTGCCCGGCCTCGACGACCTTCAGGCCGAGGGTCTTGCGCAGCTCCGCGGGCAGGAAGTTGCTCTCGTAGCGGTCGATCGCGGGCATGCCGGCCAGGACGAGCCCGGCGAGCGCCCGGGAGGCCCCGGTGAGCCGCCCGAACTCCTCGGCCGCCGCCGGCAGGAACGGCGCCTCGCCCCGCGCCCGCGCCTCCCTCAGGAACGCGGCCGCCCAGTCTGCACCCCGCGCGCGGTCACCGACGGGCCCGCTGCCGCGCACCGTGTACGGGCCGGGGACCTCGAACCGCCCGGCCGGGTCGTACAGCAGGGCGCCGAACTCCCGTCCGTCGGGGACGTCGTGGCTCTGCTCGGTGAGGCCGAGGGCCGCCCCGCCGCCGAGCGGGACCACGCTGCGGTGCGACATGTTCCGGTTCTGGCCGTCGGCGGTGGTCAGGTGCGGCTCGGCCAGGTGGAGCAGGACCCGCCGCCACTGGCCGGCGGATCCGGCCGCCGACAGGAGGCCGAGGGCGTCGGCCCGACCGAGCATCCCGAGCAGCGCGTCGCGGTGGCAGGGGTCCGTGCCGGGCGCGACGGCCCGGTAGGCGATCGCGGCGGGCCGGTCGAGGAGCGGCGTGAACGGCAGCCCGGACCAGGGCAGCGACGGCAGGTCGAAGTGGAGACGGCCGGGCACGGCCACCGCGTCCGTGTCGCCGATCGCCGCCGCCAGCCGCTCCAGGTACTGGTGGGCCACGTCCGAACCGGGGCCCGTCCGGTGGCGGCCGGAGCCCAGCACGCCGCCCAGCGCCTGGGCGAGGACCTGGTCGGCCGGACCCTCGACGCGCCGCGCCGCGACGGGCTCGGCCGCCGGGTCGAGGCGGGCGGCGATCGCGTCCAGGGCCTTCTGCTGCCGGACGGCGAAACGCAGCGCCTGCACCACGCCGGCGACGAGCTCGGGCGCGGTGATCCCCGGGAACGCGGCGCCCACGAGGGCGGTGACGTCCTCCGCGCGCTCCACGCCGACGGCCGCCTTCAGCAGGGCGCCGACGGTCTCCGCGTCGGCGTGGCGCAGCACAGCCGACCCCTGCGGGTCCCGGGCGCGCAGCGCGTACAGGAAGGGCAGCGGCGGGAGCACCGACGTCGCGGTCCGGAACAGTTCGCCCCGGCCGCTGTCGCTCGTCGCCGTGACGACGCCGTCCGGGTCGGTGAGCGACAGCGTCCGCCACTCCCGGGTCAGCGCGCGCGGACGGTCGTCGCCGGGGAACGTCAGGGCCGCGAGCGGCATGTCGGCCCCCTCCGGCAGGACCACCTCGCGCCCGGCGAGGTCGCCCGCGTGCCAGCCGTTCTCCGGCAGCCGCACCACGCGCCAGCCCAGCAGGCCGTCGACGGGCGCGCCCAGGGCGGAGCCCTCGACGGCCGGGGCGGGCCGCAGCCACGAGGAGAACGCGCCGAGCGTGGCACCCGGGGCGTGCGGCCGCAGCGCGTCGGCCAGGAAACCGGGCTGCGAGCGCCGCCCGTAGGTGCCCTCGACGGGGTCGTACTCGACCCAGCCGCTCTCGTCGGGACCGCTGCCGTTCTCGTACACCCAGTACGACGTCCCGTCGGAGATCACGGAGGCCTCCTCCGGGAGCCGCGTGTCCCCGGCGTGCAGGACGCCGCGCCCGGTGGTGCGGCCGCCGCCGGGCAGCGGAAGGCTGATCTGGGCGGACCGCAGCGACCAGCGGTTGACGCTCTCGTCGAGCGTGATCAGCCGGTCGGGCTCGGTGTGCCAGTACCCCTGGACCACGCCGCTGCTGTACACGCTCCAGAACACGAACAGGGCGCCGTCCACGTAGTGGAAGCCGAGGGAGCGGACCGAGGACGCGGCCGCGGCCGGGATGCGCAGGTCGTGCGTGAGGACGGTGGAGTCGGCGTCGATCACCCGGACCTGGGAGGCGTTCGCCACGATCAGGTACGGCCACGCCTCGACCACGGTCAGCCCCTCCGCGCCGGCCCGGCTCGGCGGCACCTCGGCCACCGTCCGCTCCCACTCCGGCCAGTGGAACTCCTCCCACAGCCCGCCGCGCAGGGTGCGCGCCAGCGTCTCGCCGAGGTCGGCGCCCGCCGCGGCCGCCACCTCGTCCGGCGCCAGGGCCAGGGCCTCGGACGGCAGCCACGACAGCGTGGACAGGGCGTGCGGTACGGCGGGGAGTCCGGCCGCCACCGACGTCCGGGCGACCCCCCGGAGCCAGCGGGCCAGCAGCACCCGCCCGCCCGCCGAAGCGGCCAGCCGGCGCATCACGTCCGCGCTGTGGCCGGAGCCGTTGAAGGAGTCCGCGCCCCGGTCGAAGGCCCGGTGGAAACGGGGGTCGGCGGCGAGCGCGGCCAGGTCCCGGGGCCGCTCGGACCGGTGCCAGTCCGTCAGGTCCAGCGCGACGCCGTACCGCTGCCGGCCGTCCTCCTCCGGGGTGGCCACGGGAACGTCCAGGGCGAGCAGCAGGTCCAGCAGATTGGTGTCCTCGACGCCGATCCGCACCTCGCGCCGGCCCTCGGGGCGGGCCGCCAGATCGGCGCGGATCCGCCCCGCCGCCCGCTCGACCAGCTCCAGCAGCGCCGTCGGGGTCGGCCGCGCGCCCCAGCCGCGGTGCCGGGCGGCGTGGAAGCGCTCCAGCCAGCCGGCGGCGCCGTCGGCGCACCGCTCCTCGGCGGGCAGGTCACCGTCGACGAGGCCCGCGTCGGCGCCGGACTCCGCGAGGATCTCCAGCCACAGCTCGCTCATGGCGCCGTCGTCCGACGGCGGGGTCAGCGTGAGCAGGGTGCCGCGGACCGCGGGCACCCGCCGGGCCAGCGCGACGAGCGCGCCGCGCTGCGCCTTCCACCAGCCCGTCGCCGCCCGCAGGGTGGCCGGCAGCGGCAGCAGTTCGGCGAGGTGGTCCTGCTCGGCCTCCGCGGCGGGCAGGCCGGCCGCGCGGGCGAGGCGCCGCAGCTCCGTGGCGGCCTGCGCGGACGGCGCGAGCCCGCCCGCGGTGCGGCGCACGCACAGCCGGCGGAACCGCTCGTACGCCTCCTCCGCCGAGAGGCGCGCCGACAGCTCCTTGCCGTAGCCGGCCAGCACCTTCACCGGCAGCGCGCCGGCGAGCGCGAACTCCAGGAAGACGGCGTCGAGCCGGTCCTCGTCGACCGGGAGGCCGTGCTGCGCCTCGCTGGTCCGCGCCCGGCCGAACAGCTGCCCCGCGTACGTGGTGTTCTCCACGGCGAGGAAGACGCGCGCGGCCTGCTCGTAGAAGACGGGGAGGAAATGGGGCACGGAGGCGGCGAGCCGCCCGGCGAGTTCGAGGCAGGCGTCGAGCGCCGCCTTGGGCTTGGTCTTCGCCTGCCGCGCGATCCGGTCCAGCTCGGGCACGACGGCGAGCGCGTGGTGTCCGTCCTCCGGGTGGTGCACCAGCACCCACTCGGGGAAGCCGAGCTCCTGACGCCGGCCCAGGCCCACCACGGCCGGTTCGGCGGCGGGTTCGAGGCCGAGGAAGCCCGCCGCCAGGTCCTCGGCGGCGCCGAGCTCGGCGGCGGTGAGCCGCACCACGACCCGGTCCTCGCCGAGCACCGGATGGCGGTAGGTCCGCGCGGTCAGCTCCACCGCGGCGGGCCCGGCCCCCGTGGCGTCGGCCGGGAGCACGGCCCCGGCGTTCAGCAGCTCCGTGTCGTTCGTCGCGGTCGTGCCGGTCACGCGTTCCCACCCTCTTCGATCGTGCGGCCGGCGTAGAGCGCGGCGGCCATGCGCATCCCCTCGGACCAGGCGACCGGTCCGACCTCGCCGAGCCGCACCGCGCGGCCGTCCTCGCCGTGCCAGCTGAGCCCGCCGGTCTCCGACTCCCCGTCCCAGTACGGCTCGCCGATCCACACCGACGCCTCCGTGCCGCGGCCGCCGTCGCGCACCTTGCAGGTGGCGTAGCCGCCGGAGACCCGGTAGCCGAGCCCGGTGGCCCGCGCGGCGAGCCCGAAGCGGGAGGCGAACTTCCCGCCCGCGTAGTCCCGCACCTCCGTCGCGTTCGCCGCGTGGATGGCGGGGCGCGTCCAGGTGGCGCGGTGGATCTGCTCGACGCGCTGGGTGATGCCCAGCTCGGCCGCGAACTCCCGCACGTCGTCCAGGTCGGGGAGGAGGACCGGATGCGGCACGGTGACCGTGCGCGGCGCCAGCCGCACCGTCTCGCCGTCCAGGTCGACGACCTTCAGCGCGCCGTCCCCAGACACGTCCCGCAGGAAGCCGACCTCGTCCGGGTCGTCCCCGACGACGGCCATGTCGCGCAGCGCGGACCGCCACGCCTCGTCCGGCCAGACCCGGGCGATCAGCGCGGTCGGCACCGGAAGCGAGGACACCATCCAGGCGTCCACCTGCGCCACGCACGCGTCCGCGTGCCGGTCCAGCCACTCGGAGAGCCGCCGCAGCCGGTCGACCTCCGGATCGTCCCGGAGCGCCTTCGGCACGGTCTTCAACTGCCGCCCCCCGGAACGGCGCGCGACCACGCGCCCGCCCTCGTCGAGGGTGACCTCGTACCCCTCACCCGCATCCAGCCACGCCATCAGCAGCGCCCCTCCACCCGTGCATCACTCGTCCCCGCAGCCTGCACCAGGGGCCGTTCGCCCCTGGACCGCGGTATGCGACCGACACTATGCGGCACCACTGACAACGCCTCCGCGCCCCCTGCCCGGAGAGAGGGGAGGGCGGGGGGCGGCGGCGGGGTGCCCGCCACCGTCGCGGAACCGTGTCCGCGACGGTGCTTGTGGTTGTGGTTCGCGACGGTGGTTGTGGTTCGCGACGGTGGCTGTGGCTGTGGCTGTGGCTGTGGCTGTGGTTCGTGGTTGTGGTCGTGGTTGTGGTCGTGGTTCGTGGCTGTGGTTGTGGTCGCGGCGCCCTGGCCACGACCACAGCCGGCAGGGGATCAGGCGGTGTGGAGCGTCAGACCGTAGCGTCCGAGGATCTCGTTGACCGGCTGGAACCAGGTCTCGCCGCCGGAGGAGCAGTTGCCCCAGCCGCCGGACGTCACGCCCTGGGCCTGGTCCCCGCTGATGAAGGAACCGCCGGAGTCACCGCCCTCGGCGCAGACGCTGGTCCTCGTCATCTGGTGGACGGCGCCCTGGCTGTAGTTGACGGTCTCGTTCTTGCCGAGGACGGTGCCGCAGTGCCAGTGCGTCGTGGAGCCCGAGCGGCAGATGGAGGTGCCCACGGGCACCTCGGCGGAGCCCCGTACGAGCCGGTCGGGGATGGTGCCCCAGCCCAGGACGACCGGTACCGTCCACCAGCCGCTGTGGACGCTCACGTACGCGTAGTCGTCCCCGGGGAACGAAGAGCCCTGGAAGGTCCCCATCGCGGACCCGTCCCAGCCCCGCACCGCGGCCCCCGCCCGGCCGCAGTGGCCCGCGGTCACGAAGCCGCCGTGCACGGAGAAGCCGATCGAGCAGCGGACGTTCCCGGTGTAGTAGGGATCGCCTCCGACGGTGCCCGCGGCGTAGGTGCGCGGTGCCCGCGCCGTCTCCGCGACGGTGACGGGTCCGCCCCGCCGGGCGCGGTCCACGAAGGCCCGTACGGCCGGGGTCTCCCGCTCGGCCCCGACGACGGTGACGACGACGCTGTTGGCACGGGGGTCCACGTGCCAGCCCGCCACCCCCGCGGGCGCGCGGCCCGCGTCCAGACGTTCCTTGGCCCGGTCGAGGGCGGCGGCGCTGTGCCGCACCAGGCGCGTCCCGACGCCCAGGGCGCGGACCCCGTTCTCCTTCGCGCGGTCGGTGACGGCGACGACGAGCCGTCCGGTGCCCGGGTCGAACCAGGAACCGCCGTACGCGTCGCCGGCGGCCCGCCGGGCGGCGGGCTCCACGGCCGTGGCCGCCTTCTCGGCGCGCAGCCGCGCCTCCGCCTGGGCGGCGGTCAGCCCGAAGTCCCGTCGCAGCGCGTCGAGCAGACCGGCGGAAGCGGGCGCGGACGCGGAAGCGGACGCCGGGGTGCCGGCCGGGGGAGGGGCGGCGCTCGCCACGCCGGCGTGGGCGGCGACCGGACCGAGGGTCAGGAGCAGGGCGGCGACGGCGACGCGCAGGGGGGTGGTGCGTTTCACGAGACCTCCTGGTGTGGGGGAGTCGAACGCATTGAGAGCGCTCTCAGAGAGCGCCGCGGGTCACGCTAGCGGGTCGGGCATTGTCAGGTCCAGACCAAGAAGGGGGCCGTCGTGCCGCCTCTCCGGCCGGAAGGTCCGCCCGGCGTGCCGGCCGGAGCGGAACGCGATTGTGATGTTTCAAGGGCTGCTGCGCGACCTGGACTTCGGGTGGGTTGCGCAATCCGGGTGGTATGCCGACGGGCACGTCCGCAGGGATCCGCCGACGGGGCAAGGGGCCGGTATGAGCACTCATGACGACGGGCGGAACGGCCCCGGCACCCCTTCCGGCCCCTCCGTGAACGCGAACGCGAACGTGAACGCGGGCACGGGCGCGGATACGGACACGGACAGCATCACGGTGGAGGCTCTGGGTTCCCTGTCCAAGGCCCTGGAGACCGTGGAGCGCGCCCGGGGCCACCTGTACGGCTTCCACCAGCTGACCGGCACCGCCGACTTCGAGCTCGACCGGGCGGTCGAGCTCCTGCGGGCCGCCGGGCACCACGCGTGGGCGGACCGGGTGGAGACCGAGATCCTGGGGCGCAACGTCATCCCGGACCACTGGACCTACCAGATCGTGGACGCCTACAACGAGACCTACTACGAGCCGTTCCGCACCCTGGAACGCGCGGCGGTCTCCGCCCTGGCCGGCGGCCGGGAACACCGCTTCGAAGCCCGCCTCAAGGCGGAGCGATGCAAAACCGACCGCCCCCAGGAACCCGACACGGCCGAATGAACGCGCCTGCTGAACACCCCCGCCCGGCGAGAGCGCCGGCGCGACAAGGTTTCTTCCCGGGGGCGAAGGGGTGCCTCGCCGAAGCGGAGCCCGCAACCGGCGGCGCATCTCGACTGGCCGGGCGAGAACCGGAACGGAATCCGTAAGGAGGATCTCCGCCCTCTCGGCCACCGCGCGGCTGCGACTCATGCGAAAAATCCTGATAAGGGTGATTTGCCGGGAAGGTCTTCGGGCACGGGAACCCCAGACGCGGAAACGGCCGACGACGAAGGACGACGTGCGATGGGCATGGTGAGCACCCTGTTCAAGCGGTGCCGCGGCATGATGCGGGAATCCGACGGCAAGGCCCTCCAGGACCCCGTCCGGCGGGCGGAGGGCCGCCGTCTCCAGGACCAGGCCCGCGCGGAGGCCGAACGGCGCCGCGGTCACGGGAGCGGGCGCCAGGGGAGCGGGGCCGCGGGGAAGCGCCCCGGCGCCCGCCCGGGTGATCCCGCCGATCCGGGGTAAGCGCCCGTCGCACCCCGAAGACCAGCGACGATCCACCCGGAAGGAAGAACCACGTGACCCAGAGCCCGACGCGGCACAGGACCCGTACGGTGGGCGTGGAGGAGGAGCTGCTGCTCGTCAGCGGCCGGACCGGCGAGCCGCTCGCCCTGTCGTCCGCCGTCCTCGCCGCGGCCGCCGGGAACGAGGCGGGAGACGTCTTCGAGAAGGAGCTGCACCAGGAGCAGCTGGAGTTCGCCACCCACCCCGTCAGCGACATGGGCGCCCTCCGCGAGGAGATCGTCCGCTGGCGCGGCGAGGCCGGTCGCCACGCCGAGGGCGTCGGCGCCCAGGTCGCCGCGCTGGCGACCTCACCGCTCCCCGTACAGCCCTCCCGGAACCTCGGGCGGCGGTACCGCTGGTTGGCCGACCAGTTCGCCCTGACCGCGGAGGAGCAGCTCACCGGAGGGTGCCACGTGCACGTCTCCGTCGAGTCGGACGAGGAAGGCGTCGCGGTCCTCGACCGGATCCGTACGTGGCTCCCGCTCCTGACGGCGATCAGCGCCAATTCCCCGTACTGGCAGGGCAAGGACACGGGGTACGCCAGCTACCGCAGCCGCGTCTGGTACCGGCTCCCCTCCGCGGGTCCGTACGAGCCGTTCGGCAGCGCGGCCGGCTACCACGCCCGCGTGCGCGACATGCTGTCCACCGGGGTCCTGCGCGACCAGGGCATGATCTACTTCGACGCCCGCCTCTCCCACAACTTCCCCACCGTCGAGATCCGCGTCGCCGACGTCTGCCTCGAACCCGACACCACGGTGCTGGTGGCCACCCTCGTCCGGGCCCTGGTCGAGACCGAGGCGCGGGCCTGGCGGTCGGGGGAGCCCGTGCCGCGCGTCCCGGTGGAACTGCTCCGGCTCGCCGCCTGGCAGGCCGCCCGCTCAGGGCCGGACGGCCCCCTGCTCGACCCCCGGACGCTGCGCCCGGTCCCGCCGGACGCCGCCTTCGACGTCCTCGTCGCGCACACCGAGGAAGCCCTGCGGGAGACCGGCGACCTCGACCGGGCACGCGCCGCCCTCAAGGACCTCCAGGTGCGAGGCGGCGGAGCCCGCCGCCAGCGCGAGCTCTTCGAAGGCGGCGGGGAACTCGGCGAGGTCGTCCGCGCCTGCGCCCGGATCACCACGCAGGACAGCGCCCCCGGAGCCGCGGCCTCCTGAACCAGAAGGAGGCCGCGGAACACCGCTCCTCCTCGCGCGGACGCCGGGACGCGCGGCCCGAACGTACGACGCCGAGGGCCAGGAGGGCGCGGGACCAACGACGAGCCCCGGCAGCGTCGCACCTCCAGCCGCCGGGACCGAGGGGAAGGCGGAACCGAGGAGAAACGGAACTCAGCGGAGTCGGAACCGAGCGGAGCCGGACCTGAGGGGAGTCGGAACCGAGGGGGGCGGAACCGAGCGGAGCCGGACCTGAAGGGAGGCGGGAGTGAGCGGAGCCGGACCTGCGGGGAGGCGGCGCGTGGCCGGCCCGGAACGCGTCCCCGGCGGCGCGAAGCCGCGTGAGGGAGCCATGCGCCCCCGACCCGTGCTCGTCTATGACGGAGACTGCGGTTTCTGTACGACCTCGGCGGAATTCGCCGAACGGCGTGTACGCCCCCGCTGCGACATCGTCCCGTGGCAGTTCACGGACCTCGACGCCCTCGGCGTCACCCGGGAGCGTGCCGAGTACGAGGTGCTGTGGGTGACCCCGGCCGGAGCGGTGGACGGAGGGGCCCGGGCCGTCGCCAAGGCCCTCCTGAGCGCGGGCGGCGTCTGGGCGCCGCTGGGCGCGACGCTCCTGCTGCCCGGTGTGCGGTGGGCGGCCCGGTACGCCTACCGCCTCGTCGCGGTCCACCGCCACCGCCTGCCGGGAGGGACGCCGGCCTGCGCCGCGCCCCGCCGTCCCTGACGCGCCGGCGCACGGCCACCGGTCGGCGGCACGCCGAGTCCGGGACCACCGACACCGCGGCTCCGCTCCCCTCGGAGCGATGACCGATCCCCGCGGATCACCGGGGAAGGGATCCGCGAAGGGCCCGCAGCCATCGATCGAGGACGGCGAAGTCTTCGCCGGTGAGGCCGCGGGAGGACGCGACGCGGTGGAGGAGGGCCGGGGCGGGGTGGTGGGCCGCAACCCAGTCCCGATCGGCGTCGGTGACCTCGTCGTCGACCCACACGAACGGGCGTCCGTCCGCCCACGCCACCAGGGTCCGGGTCTTCCAGTGGAGCCCGAACCACCGGTCCTCACGTTCCTCCGCGCCGGAGGCGGCCGGCCAGCGCACGACCGGCAGGGCCGGCAGGCCGAGCAGCGGCGCGAGGTCCGTGTTCGCCGCCTCCTCCCAGGTGGTGGCCCAGACCAGCTCACACGGCAGCGCCGCGAGCCGAGGCCCGACGCGCGGGTCGAGCCGCATCAGGTGCGCATCCGCCGCGGTGCCCGACGGCCCGCGCCGCGACCCGTCGCCGAACGGCAGGAGAGGCCCGTCGATATCCAGGAACAGCAGCGGACGGCGTTCTTCCTCGCGCTCATTCATGCCACAGTCTCTCCTGCCCGCTCGACCTCGATGGCACGTGCGAACTCTGGTCGGCCTTCCCGCACGCGATCGGGGCGGGACGCCCCCGTGAAAGGGGTGCCGGAACCCCCTCCCGGGCGTGGTTCGCGGGACGGGCGCTTGACCTCAAGCATGGTTGAGGGGCGAGGGTCGGGCCATGGACACACACGGGACGAAGACGCTTCTCTTCCGCAACACGATGCGCATCGGCGAGGGCCACCTGGAGGGTTTCCGCGAGGCGATCGCCGGCGCGGTGGAGTTCGCACGGCAGCACGGTCCACAGTTGATGGTGGAGACCTTCGTGGACGAGGAGCGGATGCTCGCCCACAGCTTCCAGCTCTACCGGGATTCCGACGCGGTCCGCACCCACTGGAAGCTGGCGGACCCGTACATCCAGGAGGTGATGAAGCACTGCACGGTGGAGCGCTTCGAGGTCTTCGGCGAGCCGGACGCCGACGTGGTGGCGGGTGTGCGATCGGCCCTCGGCGAGCAGTGCGAGCTGACGTTCAGCCCGCGCATCGCCGGCTTCGTCCGCTTCGCCGAGGAGCGACGGGCATAGCGACAGCGGTGCCGATGCCGGTGCCGGTGCCGATGCGGAGAGCGGCGAACCGCCGGACACCCGAGCCGGTGTCGTGCGAGGCCGGCCTGTCACCGCGCGCGGAATGCGGGCGCTGCCGAGGCCCGGCCGAAGGGGGGTGGCGCCGTTGATGCCGTCGTACGGCGGTGCGATGGGCGGCGGGAGTTCGCGGCCGTCGACGGCAAGGCGGACCTTGCTGGTCAGTCCGCCTCGGGACCGGCCGAGCGCCCGGCGCTCCTGCGGGCGAACCGCTCGCAGACGGTCTGCCGGGGTTCGTACAGCTCGGGCGGATCACGCCACGGACGGACGCGACCGTCACGAAACGGCTCAGCCGGTAGGCGGTCGGCAGTCCCATACGCCCGCACAGTGTGTCGATCCGGATCGTCGAACCGTCGACTCCCGCCTCCCGGAGGCGGCGCAACCGCGTACGCATCTCCGCCCGGTCCCGAGTCTCGACGACCACGTCCCACCGCCCCGCGTCCGGCGCGGCGTGCGCGGCAAGCCGCAGCCGGCCGGACCCGAGGCGGCCGGCTCGATCTCCGCGCGACCGGTGAGCTTCCTCCGGGCCGGTTCGTGAGGTGCCGACCGACGCGGGCCTTGCCGTCGACGGGGCGTTCGTTCCTCACCCCTTGACGGCCTCCGCGATCCGCAGGGCGGCCTGGGCGGGGGTGAGGCGGGTGGTGTCGACGACCTCGGCCTCGGCGTGCAGCCACGTACGGGCCGCCTCCGCGTAAGGCTCAAGGTGCCGGAGGCGGAACGGGGAGTCGGGACCGAGAACGGTGTCGCCCGCGATGCGCCCGCGGAGAGTCTCCTGGTCGGCGTGGAGGACGAAGTGCCGGACCGGGATGGCGTGCTGAGCGAGACCCGACCTGATCTCGCGCCAGTACTCCTCGACCAGGACGGTCATCGGAATCACCAGAGTGCCGCCGGTGTAGTCGAGAACGCGGCGGGCGGTCTCGACCACGAGCGGCCGCCACGGCGGCCAGTGCTGGAAGTTGTCGGTAGCGGGCAGACCCGGAGTGATGTCCATGAGCGTCTCGCCGACCTTCTCGGCATCGAACACCCTTGAATCCGGGAGGAGTTGCTGCACCAGCGCACTGGTCGTCGTCTTGCCCGCGCCATGGGTACCGTTGAGCCACACGATCATGAGACTCGACGCTAGCGCCGATCGGGCCGAGGGGACAGGCGCACCGGACAGAGGACCTGCGCCGGGACTGTCCGCGGAACGGCGGACCGACCACGTCCTGCCCGCCACGCCCCACCCCACCCCACCCCACCCCGCTCGGCCGGTATGGGCTGTCTTTCCGTGCCTGAAGAGGGCAGACTCCGATGCCGTGAAGATGGGGATCTCCGGTTTCGATCCGCTGTTCCTGGTCGGGGTCGACGCGATTCGCCAAGCGCACGGACCGCGCCTGGCGGCGCTGACGGGCAGGCTGCTGTCAGGGTTCGCGCTGGTGCGGTTCGCCGGGGACGGGGACTGGTACGCCGACTGTCCGGTGGTGCTGGACTTCGACGGCGTCCAAGTGGAGCTCTGCCACTGGAAGTTCGACGAACTCTCGATCGGCTGGGACACGATCGACACCGCGGCGGCCATCACTGGATGGGAGGAGGTCGAACTCACCCCGCAGTGGTCACACACCGATGAGCGCCTCGGACCGTTGGTCGGCCAGGAACTGGAGGAGGTGACGCTCCTCGAGTGGCGTCCGGCGGAGACGGAACGTGACCTGGCGGCCGGAACGGTGGCGGTGGAGTTCGCCTTCGCCGACGACCGCCTGCGGATCGTCAACGGCCTGGACGAGAACCGCATCGAGGTCGGTGCGGCCCACCCGTCCTACCTCCGGCACAGGCTGAGCCGCTGAGCCCTACGGAGGGGCCGGCCCACGGCCGATCTCGGTACGGTGTGCCGTGCCCCGCTGACGGAACGCCGCCCCACGGCTCGAGGAAACCGTCAGAGGTACGGGACGAAGGACGCGTCGGCACCCAGCGCGTTCACGCCTCCGCGGACGGTGCGGCGGAGTCGCTCGGTCTCGGTGACGAGGATGACGAGGGTGACGAGAGCGCCACGGGCGTCGCCGTCCCCCTCTTCCCTTCTCCCTCTCTACCGCTCGCCCGCGCCGTCGACCGCGTAGATCCGCTCTCGAAGCTGCTCGGCGGCCCAGTCCAGCCCGACGCCCAGGTCGAACCAGTGCCGGTCCTTGCGGACTCCGGGCGGTGCGAGGTTCACCGCCGCCCACGAGAAGACCCCCATGAGGACGGAACGACCGTGCTGCGCGGTGCGGACGGACAGCGCGAAGGGCGCGGCGAGTGCCGCGCGGGTCACCAGGACGGCCTGTTCGTCCTCGGAATGCCGACGCCCACCCGTGAGGAACCGGGGCGTTTCGAGGATCTTGACCCACTCGACGACCGCGTCCGCCACCTGCGCGCGCAACGACTCTTCGATGCCCCTTCGGACGGCGGCCGCGGGATCGTCGCCGAGCCAGCCGAGCCAGTGATCGGGATCGGTGAGCTTGCCGAAGTCGTCCTGCGGCACCCCGTGGCGGGGATTCTCCTGGTACTCGCCCGTCAGCTTCCCGTCGCCGTCCACCAACCACGCGCCGCGGATCGCCTCGGGCGGCACGTAGCCGTTCGGGTCGTCGATGTACGTCGGATCGATCTCGGCGACGCTGCCCCCTGGGTTCTCCGCGGCAGCGGCCACCAGCGCCGGATCGGCCGGTATGCCCCTGCTGCGCCCCCGCCACCCGAAACGTCCCATGCTCGTCCCTGCCCCTCACCCTCGCCTGCCCGGTCGCCCGTGATTGTGCCGCATCTGGTCAGGACCGCATCGGACGGGTGCGGGTGGCGGGCGACCATCGAGAGGAGAGGGGTCCCGGCGAACGGAGAAGGACGCCGAGGCGGCCGGTACCGCCCCGCGCGCGAGGACGGCCGCGAGCCCAGGGGCAGCACCGCCCCCCACCGCAACCACTCCCACCCCCGCCCCCGCCACAACCAACCCACCGCCGCCACAACCACCCCGCTCCACCCCACGGCTCACTCCAGCACCCACATCACCGCCACGGCGACGAGAAGGGAGTCGATCCGGTCGAGGAGGCCGCCGGAGCCGGGCAGCCACCGGCCGGCGTCCTTGGCGCGGGCGCCCCGCTTGACCATCGACTCCAGCAGGTCCCCGAGCGGGCCGCCGACCGCCACGGCCACCGCCGTCCGCCACGTCAGGCAGGACAGCACGGCCAGCACGAGGAGACCGGCCGCGGCCCCGGCCAGCGTGCCGCTCCACCGCTTGGCGGGCGATAGCGGGGAGAGCCGCGGGCCACCGAGACGGCGACCCGCCGCGTACGCGACGACGTCGGCGACCGACACGGCCACGAACAGGACGAGACCGAGGGCGCCGGACGGTACGAGACCGGCCAGGGCACCCAGCCACACGAGCCCCAGCAGCCCCGCCGCCAGGCGACGGAGCCCGTGCTCCGCGTCCCCCGAGAGCAGCGGCACCCCGGCAATCGCCAGCGCCCCGACCGCCGCCGCCCGGAGCACCTCCCCGGGGGCCAGCCACGCGGTCAGGACGAGTCCGACGACCGCCGCGCCCAGCACCACCCGGTCCACCGGGCCCAGCCGGAGCAGCCCGCCGTACTCCACCACCGCGACCACGCCGACCACGGCCGCAAGCACCGCGATCCCCGGCGGTCCGAGCCAGAACGCGGCGGTCACCAGGGGCACTCCGAGCGCCCACGCGCACCAGCGGACCATCAGCTCGCGGCGTCGGGTCGCCGCCACCGCGACGCCTCCGACCGCCAGTGCCCCGCCGAGGTACGGCACGAGACCGGCGACCGTCGTCACCGGGAGGCCCGCCCCACCGCGCCCGCCACCACCGCGTCGTACACCGTCGCGCCCGCCACCGCCGCGTCCGACGCCATCGCGCCCGATACCGCCGCGTCCGGCACCACCGCCCCCGTCACCATCGCGTCCGGCGCGCGCAGCGCCTCCAGGGCGCTCCGGCACGCCGCCACGATCCGCGCGTTCTCCGCCGTGTCGCGGACGGCGATCCGTACGGTCCGCCCCTCGTACACCGGGGACATCGGCGACAGATCCCGCAGGAACACGTCGTGCCGCCGGCACTCGCGCACCAGCCGCGCCGCGCTCGGCCCGCCCGACGGCAGGCTCACCGTGAGGAAGTTCGCCACCCCCTCGTCGACCGACGAGAAGCCGTCCAACTCCCTCAGTCCGTCGGCGAGTTCCCGGCGCAGAGCATGAGTGCGGGCCCAGCGCTCCGCGTAGTACGCGGGGTCGCGCAGCGCCGTCACGGCAGCCAGTTGGGCCGGCAGGCTCACGGGCCACGGCGGCGTCCAGCGGCGCAGTTCCCCGGCCGTCTCCGGACCAGCCACCAGGTACGCGGCCCGCATCCCCGACAGCGCGTACATCTTCGACAGCGAGGTGCAGACCACGACCCGGGCGTCGGTCGAGGCGAGCCCGGCGAGCGAGTCCGCCGGATCGACATAGCCCAGGTACGCCTCGTCGATCCACCACCGGGTCCGCGCGGGCGAGGCCTCGATCACCGCGCGCAGCGCGTCGGCCGGGACGTGGCGACCGGTCGGGTTGTTCGGATTGACCACCACCACGAGGTCGTACCGTCCGTCGCCGGTCGCGGCGGCGAGCCGGGCGGGATCGAGCAGCCACCCGTCCTCCCGGCGCAGCCGGAGCCGGTCGACCCGGCAGCCGATCACCCGCTCGGTGACGTGGGCGTACTCCCCGTAACCCGGATCCAGCAGGAGCACCCGGCTCCCCGGCGACAGCCACCTCCCGAACGCCCGGAAGATCAGATCGGACGAACCCGCCCCGACGACCAGCGACTCCACCGGCAGCCCGCGGACCCCGGCGATCTCCGCGAGCAGCCCCTCCGCACCCGTCGGCGGCGAGGTCCGGGCCGCCCACCCCGGATCCTCCGAAAGGACCGCGCGGACCGCCGGGGACGGCGGGAACCAGGCGTCCAACACGTCGGCGGCGACCACCTCGTGACGACGGGTCAGCGTCCGGAAGTCGGTGCCGATCGCCGAGAAGAACGCACCGCCGTGCTCACAGCCGTCCGCACGCGGCGCGAACGGCACGTCGAGCCGCCAGTCGAGGCCCGCCCGCAACCGCTCCAGGGTCCGGCCGTGGCGCTCCGCGACCGTCCTCGTCAGCTCGGCCACGGAACCGCTGAGGACCTCGAACGAGACCGCGCCCGCGCGGACCGAGCGCCCCACCGGCCGCAACCCGGCGGCGAGGTACATGTCCAGCAGCTCCGTCCGCCCCATCGCCACCACCCGGCGGCCGCCCCGCGCCGCGACCCAGCGCAGCGCCCCGTACATGAGCAGCGGCGCCGCCGCGGTGGACCGCCAGCGCTCCTCGACGGTCAGGACGCGGATCTCGAACGGCGCCTCCTCGCTCAGGACCGGCAACTCCTCGCGCGTCAGGTACTTGTCGAGGGAATAGCGGCCGACCCACGGCGGGGTGAGGCTGACGAAACCGATCCGCGTCTCGCCGCGCGCGGCCACGAGATAGACGTTGTCCCCGTCGAGCCCGTCGCTCAGCCTCCCCGACGGATCCACCGGATGCTGCCCGAGCTCCTCCGCGTACACCCGGTGGCGCAGTTCGTGGATCCAGTCGTGATCCCGAGGCGTGGCAGTGCGCAGCTGCAGGGCATGGTCCATGCGTATGTCCCCCTGAGAAGGTCCGGCGTTCGCGCCCCAGCATGGAGGACCCCGGCGAACGGCACCTGAGTACGGGTACTCAGTCGGGAAGCAGGGGAGTTGGGATCGGTCCAGGTCATGGGCCGGGTACATGGGGCGGCTCCATGGTCGGATCCGTGGGTCGGCTCCATGGTCGGATGCATGGGCGGATCCGTGGGCCGGATCCGTGGGCGGGGCCAGGCGCCCCTGTCGGGCCTCGGGCCTCGGGCATCAGGCATACGAACGGCGTCGCTTCCAGCTCCTGACGCCCACGCAACCGCTGGAACCCCAGCCCCGGCGCGACAAGCTGGAAGCCGCCCGCCCGATCACGATCGGGGACAACGTCTGGCTCGGCGGCGGCGCCATCGTCTGCCCCGGTGTGACGATCGGCGACAACGGCGTCATCGGCGCCGGCTCGGTCGTCACCAAGGATGTCCCCGCGAACGTCGTCGTGGTCGGAAGCCCCGTCCGCCCGCCGTCCCCGCGGTGCCGCCGTACGGAATCCACGCACACGATGGTGCCGGCACCGTTCCCGCGCGTGTCGCCCGCCGCGAGGAATCCGGGCGACACGGCCCGGCGTAGGTCTCATTGAGGAGGCCGCGCCACCGCGCGTAGCACTTGAGACGGACGCCGCGCCCCCATCGAGACGGAGATCGTCCCCGATGCGGAACCCCCGCCCACCGGCGCCGTCTTGACCCTCGCACCGGCTCGAACGGCGAGCCGGCGGAGGGAGGAACCGATGACAGGTCAGGTCAGCGAGCGGTCGGCGAAGGCGTCCGCGCCCGAGTACCAGGGAGCCCTGGGGTCCCTGTCGGTGAACGCCTCGCTCCCCGACGTGCTCGACGAGGGCCTGCGGGGAGCGCGCGCGGCCGAGCGGGCCGGAGACCTCCACGAGGCGGCCCGCTGCCGGCTGGCCGTCGCGGAGGCGTGCCGCAGGCTCGGGCGGATCGACGAGGCCGACCGGGCGTGGAAGGCGAGTTACCGCGCGGCGCGCTCGGCCGGCCACGAAGGGGCGATGGCCTGGGCGCTGTGGAGCGGGGGCACGCTGGCCCGGCAGCGCGGCGCGTTCCGGCTGGCGTACCGGCTGCTGAAGCTGGCCTCCGAGGCGGGCGAGCGCGGCGGGGACGTCGTCGCCCGGGGCTACTCGCTGGCCGGACTCGCCGAGACCGGACGCATCCAGGGCGACTACGAGGCCGTGGCGCGCCTGCACGAGCAACTGCTGACGGAGGCACGCCGCCGCGGCGAGGCCCGGCACACGGTCTGGGCGCTGGAGGGCATCGCGCAGATGCACCGCAACACCGGCCGCTTCGACGAGGCCCTCGCCCTCTTCGAGGAGGCGGCCGAGACGGCGGAACGCGCCGAGGACCGGCGCGGCTGGGCGTGGGCCCTGAGGGGCATCGCCGACGTGGTGTCCGTCCGCGACGGGGACGTCGAACGCGCCCTGACGCTGCTGTCGCGGGCGGAGGAGGCCTGCCGCGAGATACGGCTGCGCAGCGCGCTCGCCTACAACCGCAAGATGCGCGGCAACGTCCTGTACCGGGCGGGCCGGTACGCCGAGGCCCGCGAACCGTACGCCCGCGCCCTCGCGGAGTTCCGCGCGATGGACGAGCCGCGCGGAACCGCGCTGGCGCGGCTGGGGCTGGTGAAGACCGACGCCCGCCTCGGTCGCGACGCCGCCCGCACCGCCGCCGAACTGGCGGCGCTGCGCACGTCCCTGGAGCACATCGGACTCCTCCACGCCCGGGAACTGGTGGACGGGGCCGCCGCCGAACTGGGCATCGAACGGCTTCCGGAACCCGCCGGAGACGCCTCGGGAACGGACGACCGGCCGACACTGCCGCACACCGGCGCGGAAGCACTCCGGACGGCCGACCCGGAGAGCCTGCGATGACCACCCTCCCGACGCCCGCGACCCGACCCTTCCCGGCCGCCGCCGCGGCCCGACCCCTCCCGTCCGCCGGTACGACGGGTGCCGCGACCCGGCCCTTCCCGTCCGCCGGCGCGACGGATGCCGCGGCCCGGCCGGGCACGCCCGGCGTGCGGAGCGGTGGCTCCGGGACGGACGGCGAGGGTCTGGCGCCGGGCTCTCCCGGCCCGGACGCGTCGGCGACCGACGTCCTGCGGCGCTGCCGCGCACTGGTCCGGCCGGCTCTGGTGGACGCGGTCGGCCGGCTGCACCCCTGGACCGGCGAGATGGCGGCGTACGCCCTGGGCTGGAGCGGCACCGACGGGACCCCGGACCCCGACGGCTCCGAGGGCAAGGGGGTACGGCAGGCCCTCGCCGTCCTCGGGGCCGAGGCCGTCGGAGCCGACGCGGCCCACGGCGTCCCGGGCGCCGTGGCCGTCGAACTCGTCCACACCTTCTCCCTGCTCCACGACGACATCATGGACGCCGACGCCCTGCGCAGACGGCGCCCGGCCGTGTGGAAGAGCTACGGGACGGGCCCGGCCGTACTGGCCGGCGACGCGCTCCTCGCCCAGGCGGTGACGGGACTCGCCGAGGCCCGGTGCGACCACGCGGCGGCCGCGGTCCGCCACCTCTGCGGCACCCTGAACGCCCTCGTGTCCGGCCAGGCGGAAGACCTGCGGTTCGAGCACCGGCCCTGGCACGGGCCGGGCGCGGTCACACCGGAGCGGTACCGGACGATGGCCGAACACAAGACGGGCGCCCTGCTGGGGTGCGCACTCGCCCTCGGCGCGGTCCTCGGCGGCGCCCCCGAACCGACCGTGACCGCGCTCGACCGCGCCGGACGCCACCTCGGCCTCGCCTTCCAGACGGTGGACGACGTCCTCGGCATCTGGGGCGACCCGGAGAAGACCGGGAAACCCGTCCACGCCGACCTGCGCCGGGGAAAGAAGACCTACCCGGTCCTCGCCGCCCTGGCCCACGGAGGCCCGGCCGCGCGGGAACTCGCGGCGCTGCTCGCCTCGCCCCGGCAGATCGACGACGCGACGGCCGCGCACCTCGCCGCACTCGTCGAGGAGGCCGGCGGCCGCACCGCCGCCCACGAGGAGGCACACCGCCGACTGGACACCGCCCACCGCATCCTGCGCGACACCGCGCTGACCCCCGAGGCCGCCCGGCAACTGGACGCGCTGTGCACCGACCTGCTGGACCGCGCCTGGTGAACCCCGCCCGGTGAATCCCGCCGACCGCCTCCGCCGTCGACCTTCACGGCACCCCCGGTGGTGGCGGAGGCGTGGTCGGAAGTCGGCCACCGGATACCAGACACCGGTAGACGACCATGACGGCGACCATCTCGCCCGGCTCGATCAGCCGCCGCAGCGACGACTACGGCCGGCACTCGCGCATCAGCACTCGCTGGACCCTGGTGGCCGCCCTCCGGCACGACGACGGCGTGAACCGCGGCATGAGCGGGCCGGCTCCGTGTCTGCGCGGGACGGGAGCGGGCACACGGAAGCCATGACCGTTCACAAGAGAGGCTTTCTCGTCCTCGACGGCACCGACCCGGAACCCCTCGCCCGCTTCTACGCCGCCCTCCTCGACGGCACCGTCGAGCCGAGCGGCGCCGACCACGACCTGCTGCTGATCTCCGGCACCGACGGAGTCGCCCTCGGTATCCGCCGCGCCCCCGACCACATACCACCGAGCTGGCCCCGCCCGGAGGACTCCCAGCAGTCCCACCTGTGGATCCTCGTCGCCCCCGAAGCGCTCGACGAGGCCGAGCGCGAAGCGGTCTCCCTGGGCGCCCGCCCGGTGACCGCCGAACACAACGGCAGCCGGACGGACCGGCGCACCGACGCGCGCCGCTTCATGGATCCGGCCGGACACGCCTTCGTCCTCGCCGCGCACGACGCTTCCCCATGACCCGGAACGGGTCGTGCACAACCGCGTAGGAACTGACACCGTCCCCAGAACGACGAACGACGAACGACGAACGACGAACGACGAGCGACAGACGACAGACGACAGACGACGGACTGGGCGACCGAGGTCACGACAAAGACCCCGGTCGCCCTGACGCGTCTCCTGCCGATCCGGTTGCGTGATCACGATCACCGTGGTCGTGGGGTTCCCGTGTCAACCGGGGACCCAGCGGCAGACGTATGCGGGGTGTAGTCGGAGATGCGGGAGTCGTTCGTTGACGGTCGAGGAGTTCGAAGAGTTCTACGCCCATGCGGTGGCGCGGCTCACGGGTCAGTTGTACGTGATGCTGGGCGATCTGCACGAGGCGCAGGACGTCGTGCAGGAGGCCTTCGTCAAAGGCTGGAACAGGCGGCGGCAGCTGGACCGGGACGGACAGCCGGAGGCATGGATCCGTACGGTCGCCTGGCGGCTCGCGGTCAGCCGCTGGCGGTTCCGCAGACGCACGGCCGAGGCGTGGCGGCGCGACGCCGTGTCGCCCGTGGTGGTGGAGGGACCCGAACCCGACCACCTCGTCCTCGTCGAGGCGATGAGGGGGCTGCCGCAGCAGCAACGGCGCACCCTCGCCCTGTACTACCTGTGCGACCTGAGCGTCGACCAGGTCGCCGCCGAGACGGGCCTGTCGACCGGCACCGTCAAGACCCACCTCTCCCGCGGCCGGGCCGCGCTCGCCCACCGCATCGAGGACCCCGCAGCCCCCGTACCGCCCGCCCGTCCAGCGAGGAGGCACCCGATGCATGACCCCCACGGTCCGTCGCAGGACCCCGCCCGCGACCCGTCCCGCACCCCCTCCCCGGATCCGCTGAAGGCGCTCTTCGAGCAGGCGGCCGAGGCGGGCCGGGCCCGCGCCACGTACGCGCCGGCGGGCGAGATCAGTGCCCGGGGCCGCCGCGTCCACCGCCGCAGGCTCGCGGTGCTCGCCGCGGGAGCCTGCCTGGTCGTGGGTGGTGGCGGAGTCGCGCTGGGCGCCCTGCTGGCAGGCTCGCCCCAGCCTGTCCTTCCCGCGACGAGCCCGTCCGTGATCGGACCGGTCCCCGCCAACACGGCCACCGGTCCGGCCCCCACCCTCCCGCCGACGACGCAAGCCCCGTCCGCCGGTGCCACCACCCCGCCCGCCGGCAACCCCACGTCCATGAGCACCACCCGGCCCGGCGCCTCCACGACCACCACTCCGCCGGGAGGCGCCGGGTAGCCCCCGGCCACCCCACCAGGAGACGCCGGTCAGACCCCGCCCGCCCCAGGGACCGTCATCGCATCGAGGCCGTCCCGCGCCCCGTCATGCCCTCGAAGGATTGCGGCCCCTCATGACAACGACAGAAGACGAGCTTCAGGATGCCCCTGCGGCACGTGACGCCCAGCAGGTTCAGGGCGTGCGCGCCGCTCCCCGAGCCCCTCGAGAACACGACGCGCAAGGCACGCATGACGCACGAGGCACACGTCCCCGCGCGCTCCGCCTGATCTCCCTCCGCCTGATCTCCCTCCGCCTCGACGCCGCCGACCGCGACGTCCTCGCCCTCTACCTCCTCACCCGGGTCGCCCTCCTCCTGACCGCCTACTGCACCGCCTGGCTCTTTCCCCGCGACCCCGAGGCCCGCCTGCCCGGCTCCTTCGCCGTGGTCGTCGGGCGGTGGGACTGGAACCACTACCTGCACATCGCCCGCGACGGCTACTTCCCCGACGACCCCGCCGCCCGCCCCGAGCAGGGGGACAACAGGGAGGCGTTCTTCCCCGGCTTCCCGCTCGCCCTTCGGGCGGCGCGCCTCCTGGTCGGCGACTGGACCGCCGCCGGACTCGCCGTCTCCCTGCTCGCCGGGGCCGTCGCGGTCCTCGCGCTCGGCCGCGTCGCCCGCCACCACCTGCCCGAGACGGCCGACTCCCGCCGTGCCGTCCTGCTGCTCCTCGTCTCGCCGTGCGCCGTCTTCCTCGCCGTCGGCTACACCGAGTCGCTGTTCCTCGCCTTCGCCCTCCCGGCCTGGCTCGCCGCACGCCGCGACGCCTGGCGGCTCGCCTCGCTCCTCGCGGCCGGTGCCACCACCGTCCGCGTGACCGGCCTCTTCCTGGTCGCCGCGCTCGTCGTCCACTTCGCCCGCACGGCCCGCCGCCGGGGCGCGGCCCGCACGTTCCCCTGGCTGGCGGTGCCTGTGCTCCCGCCGCTGCTGTACGCCTGGTACCTGCACGGCCACACCGGGGACTGGATGGCGTGGAAGCACGCTCAGGAGCGCGGCTGGTACCGGCAGTTCCACGCCCCGTGGGAGTCCTGGAGCACCACCTGGGACGCCGCCTTCGGCCACGGCTACACCACCCCGTACGCGCTCCTGTGGCAGGCCGAACTCGTCGCCATGCTGGTCGGGATCGTCGCCGTCGTCCTGCTCGCGCGTGCCCGCCGCTGGCCCGAGGCCGTCTACATCGAGCTCAGCCTCTGGGCGCTCGGCACCTCGTACTGGTACATGTCCGTCCCCCGCGCCACACTGCTGTGGTGGCCGCTGTGGATAGGCATCGCCTCCTGGACACTGAGAGCCCCCGGGAGGACGGCCGCCTGGTTGTGCCTGTCCGCCCCGCTCTCCGTCACCCTCGCCGTGACCTACTTCTCAGGACGCTGGGCAGGCTGAACCCCCCGACGGGCTACCCGGTTGCGAGAAGGCCGCGCAGGTGGGTACGGCCCCAGACCCGTCCTGAGCGCACGACCAGGACCTCTCCGCACCGAGGCGTCTCGTCTGCCGGAGCTGCGGGACGGCGAAGGAAGGAAGGCATGCGCGAGCACGGCCAGGGTGACCCAGCCGGACCAGGACGGGCAGCGGCGGCCGGTGCCGCGTTCCTCCAGCACGGTGCGCGGCCTCGGTTCGCCGCCGTAGATCTCGTCTCCCGCGGCCCGGGCGGGCCCGATGCCGGCATCGAGGAATCGGGTGACCACGCGAGCGGCCGGCTCCGGCGTGGCCGCGAACTCCGTATCGTCACCGAGGCCGGCGGCCCGGCAGCGGTCGGTACCGGAGGTCCGGGAACGCGGAGCATACAGTTCCCCAACCGCTGCGACGTGCCTGCGGCGGCCGGCGCGGACCGGGCGGACGGCGACCTGGACGCTCTCGACCCTGCCCGCGCTGTCGGTGTCTTTCTTCATGTCGCCGGCCCCGTCGGCCACCAGTACCGCCTCGCCGTCGTACGGGTGCTCCCCACGTCCTCACCCACCTCGTCGTGGACCTGGTCGGCATCCCGCTTCGCCCCCCCGAGCAGGTGCCGCATGTCGCCCGAGGCCCTGCCCTCGGCCCACTCGGCGATGGTCCGGCAGTTCTTGCGCGGCAGGTCCGACAACAGGCCGAGTACCGACTTCAGGGCCCGGCGCCGGGATCCGACCCGTGCGAAGTCCCGGTGTCCGGCTCATCAGGTCCTCGAACGCCTCCTGCCGTCAGGCAGGGTCTACGCTGTGATGTGCGGCCACCGTGTGATCGTCTGCTTTCGCACACCGATGATCAACGGTTGCCGCGCCCGTCTCCACACCGCGTCAGGCCGCGCAGCGTCTGCCTGCCGCCCTGTGTATCGGAGGGCTTGTGCGACGTGGCGAAGTCTGGTGGGTCCAGTTCGACGAGCGGAGATTGGTCGTACTGCTGTCAGGAGACGACGCGTCAGGGTTCCAGGTGATGCAGGTCGTCGCTCCGGCGGGCCTCGACATCAGCGGCCTGGGCATCGAAGTGGCGGTCGGCGCCGATGAAGGGCTGCCGCTCGAAGGCGTGCTGCGGCTCGCGCTCCCGCGTCCGGGCTTCACCCCGTGCACGTGGCTGACCACCGTGTCCCGGGACGACCTGCTGGAGCGGGCGGCCGTCCTGTCCTCCAGGAAGCTCAGCGAGATCGACGATGCCCTCCGACTCGCCGAACAAGCACAGGAGCCGACCCCGGCGACGGCCGCGAAGCTCAACGAGATGAGGGATGCCCTCCGCTGCGGTGAACTCGGGTAGACGGAGAAGCAGCCGACGCCTGTGTCACCAGATTCCGTGTTCCAGCTCCTCGAGTGCGATGTTCCACTGCGACCCCTCATCGGCGAAGGGGGTGGGATCGAAGGCGCCGACCACCTGCTTGAAACGTGCCGCGAGTTCCTCTGGATCGGCCCCGTTGTCGTGATCCGCCTCAAGCTTGCGGAACTCGATGAGTGTGAACAGCAGAGACTCCACGTTCCGGTGGAGTTCGGCGTACCCGGGGCCTGCCTCAGAGAAGGCGTAGACCTTTCCGGATTCGGGATCCAGCGCCACAAGCGACTCGAAGAGGTATCCGATCGCCCACCATGCCCGACTCTCCGGCGGGCAGGGAGCGCCGTGATGGCTGAGCAGGCTCCCCACGGAGACGGAATCCAGATCCGGGGGATAGGGATTCGGAACTGACTCCCGAGAGACGAAGACCTCGGAATGCGGGATTCCGACAGTGCTCAGCAGGTTGGCCGAGTGCGCTTCGAGAAATCCCTGAAGGGCCTGGGGAAGGTAGGTGATGTTCTCCAGACCGTACGCCGCAGCCATCTGGCAGGGGGTCACGAACCTGTCTCGCATCCGTTCTTCCCCTGTGGTCCGTTCTTCCCCTGTCGGCCGCCCGGCCTCATCCCCACATGCCATAGCCGATCTCCTCGAACAAATGCGGCCATTCGCCCTCCTCGTCGGCGAACGGGGTGGGGTCGACAGCCGTGATCTCCTGCCGCATGCGGGCGAGAACAGCATTGCGTGCCGCCTCCTCGTCACGCCCGATACCCCGGTAGTGCGCCTTGCCGCGTTCCAGCACCATGAGCGCGTGGACAAGGGACGAGACGTCCGCGTGCATGGGGCGAGGTTCCGGCTCTCCCTCGGAGAAGGCATAGATCATGCCGGTCTCAGGAGCGATCGCGACCATGGCGTACAGGAAACCGCCGATCTCTTCCCAGTGCTCGGCCCCGGGCGGGCACTCGACGCCGTACCTGGCGAAGGCCGCCTTGACGCTCGGGCCGTAGGCGACACGCTGAAGGGCGCTGCCGTCAAGGTCGAGCCTGGGAGAGAAGAAGGTGCTCTCGGGCAAGCCGACGGTAGCCAGGAAGCCGGCCGTCGGCGCGTGCAGGTGTGCACCCGGGACGCGGGGAAAATAGGTGACAGCCCTGAGTCCGAGCCGGTGGACGACCTCGGTGGGGGAAATGTCGGTCAGCATCGCTTCTTCAGCTCTCCCGGAGACGACGCGCGGAGCAGGGCACGCGACGGCCACGGCTGACATCGGCGGCCGTCAGGATCGATCGTTTCGCGATCGCCACCGAGGATGCCGTCCCGGGCACGGCCCTTGCCTGACACTACTCGCAACCAAGGTCCTGCCCGAACAAACGCTTCGTGCCTCTGCGGGATCTTCCTGATGCCGCGACTGGCTCGTCCTCGGCATGCTCGCCGATACGGCCCTCGGCCTCGACCCGGTCTCCGGCACGGTCCACGCCCTCGGCGACGGCCCGGCCCGGAGGATGACGTACAAGCCCCTCCACCGGAGCGTGGAATCCCTCGTCTACGACCTCACCGAGTTCGAGGCCCTGCGCCAGGCCCTGGGCGAGCACGACGAGAACGACGAGAACGACGAGAACACCGAGGAGCGCGTGGACGCCCTGCGCGCCCGGATCACCGCATGCGACCCGCTGCCGTTCGCGGATGAGGAATCGCAGCGGCACCTCATCTTCGAGGAGGTCGTCGACGGCATCTGGTAGCCGTTCTCACCGGACCCGAAAGCCAGCACCGAAGACCCGACCGCGCAGGCGGAAACCGTGAACGCCCTTCGGCTGTCGACGAGGGCGACTTCAGAGAACGGCCGGTGGGCCCAGGCAACATGGAACACCGATGGGAAGGAACAACGCTGCTGCGACGTGAGAACCGCAGTGACGACCGCTCCCCATGCCTCGTATCGTTCGGCGCGTGAGCATGTTCGAGGTTTCCGCCGAGTGCTCCGAGCTCGTTGTTCGTAGCCCGGAGACGCCGTCGACGTACGTCCGGCTCTTCGACTGGGCCCGTTTGGACGAGCACGAGGCCGCCTTCGCGATGGAGGCCGTGGCGGATGGGCTGCACGCGCGGCTCGACTCGGTGAGCGTCTCGGTGTGGGACAGCGCCGGAGACCTGACCGAGTTCCTGGACGCCTTGGCGGATGACTTCCGGGGTTGGGAAGGGAAGAGGACGTGGGTGACCAACCAGCTCGCCCTGACGGCGACGTTCCACGCCGGCGGCCACGTCCAGCTCCGCTGGGACCTGCGCCCCGGGGTCTTCGCCGAGGATTCGTGGACGTGTTCTGTGACGACGACCCTCGAAGCAGGCGAGCAGATGTCGAGACTCTCCTCCGACCTGCGGAGCTTCCTCCACCAGGGATAGACCCGCCGCGCCATCGTCACGAGAGCGGGCTGCTCCCCGGTGTCACCGACCGGCCCACTGTCCGGCTCGGGCATGGGCTCGGACACGGGCTCGGGTTCGGGCACGGGCTCCGACTCGGGCTCGGGTGATAACGCGACGACATCCGCGAAGCGTTCCTCGTCCCCGGCTGCGCTCTGAGCTGTTGGCGGCGCCTGGAATCGGTGCGACAGCACTTCCGAGCCACGGTTGCGGTCAGCGGCTCCTCAGTCCCGTCCGGTCGTTTCGGAGCGGGTTCGAGGCCAGACCTGTGAGCCCCACACCGACGAGCATGACGGCACAGACGACGACGGTGACGGTGGCGCTCTGCAGGTCGACGAGCGCGCCCAGCACGTTGTTCATCAGCAACAGGGCCAGACTCTGCACAAGTGCCAGTACCGCCTGGATCCGCGACAAATGGGAGTCGGGTGATGACGCGAGGATCAGCGGCACGATGTGCGTGGAGAAGGTCCCGTTACCGATTCCGATGACCAGGCTGCCGGCGACGGCCACGGCCGCGCTGGAGGAGAGACCGACCGCGAGAACGCCCACACCCGCCAGGATCAGCGCGCTCGCCGCCATCAGGCCAGGCCGCCCCAGCGGGCCGCGCTTCACCACCACCAGGGTGACCGCCACCATGCCCACGCCCTGTGCTCCGAACACCAGCCCGGCGGCTCCCGCACCCCACTCCTCCTCGCGTGCGAGCAGGGGGACCAGCAGGGACAGCACGGGCAGCAGGAACCCGGCAGCTGCCCCGGTGAGCCACAGACCCGGACGCAGCACCGGATGGGAGAAGGCCACCTTCACCCCGCTCACGGCTTCCTTCAGGAGACTGTCCGTCTTCGGAGCCGGAGGCACGTCGTGCCGGGGTCGTACGGCAATCAGGACCACCAGAGTGAAGGCGAAGGTGACCGCGTTGACGAAGGCGGCGCCCGCGAACCCGGCCAGGCCGACCAGCACGCCGGCCAGCGGACCGCCTCCCATGTTGATCACCTGGCCGCCGGCCTGCCTGAGGGACAACGCACGGGGCAGCTGAGCCTTGGCCACCAACCGGCGGGGCATGGACCCTGAAGCCGGCAGGTAAAACGCGTCGACGACACCGACCACAACGCCCGTTGCGATGAGCAACAAGGGCGTGGCCCCCAGGGAGTAGGAGACAGCCGCGAGAATGATCGAGAAGATCAGCATGGCCGCGTCGCCGGTGAGCAGCACACGGCGTGCGCTGACACGGTCGCTGACCGCCCCTCCGACGAGGAGGAACAGGACGCGGGGCAGCGTGATCGCGCTCAGGACCAACGCCGCGACGCTCCCGCCGTACTCGCCGGCTGCCCAGCCGAGGGCGAAGTAGAAGACCGAATTGCCCACGAGCGACACCAGGATGCCGACGAGCCACAGTGTGTACGCCCGGGGCAGCCGGCCCTGGCCCTGCCCTTCGTCACCCGCCTCCGGGACCGGGGCGACACCGGCTTCCACGGTCTCCTCGGCCGCCTCATCATTGGCCGCCATTGGGTCCCCCGATCGATTTGACGATGACGATGATCACGGGGCGACGGTGCCACACGGCACTGACATTCAGGCCCACTCGTCGTGGTGCCCGCCGCGGGGAGAACTGCTGGACACCGCTGGACACTGCTGGAGATCCGCTCGCTCCGGTCGACCTCCGAGTCGATTTCGTCAGGAGTTCTAGTGCCCCAGTGCGGTTTCGTGATCTATCCGCTCGCTTCGCGGGCTGAGCTCGTCGACAGTGGCTGCGCCTGGCCATTGCCTGATGGTGTCTGCGCCGGCTCGATCAGTGCAGCAGCCTGGCCGGGGACACGACTGGCGGGTCGAGGACGGTGCTGAAGAGGTGGCGGATCTCCGGAACGGCAGCGGGATCGGGATGCTGACCCAGGAGTGATGGTGCGGTTCGGGCGATCGGTCGGGGGTCGCGTCAGCGGCGACGGCGGCCAGGAAAGCCGGCGTAAGCATGGCGAGCGTGACGCGCCTGTGCCATGAGGTCCAGTGCCTCGCCTGGTAGCGGTCCAGACCGACTTGGCCTTTGGCGGGCTGGAAGCACTCTTCGACGCTCCAGCGAGGGCCGGCCACGCGGACGAGTTCGGTCAGGGGCACTGCAGTGGACGACCAGCACAGGTGGAGGGCGAGCTCCCTCGTGGCGGGGCTGCGGCGGATCAGCAGATGGAGACGTTCGCCGGTGCCGATATGGATCCAGGCAGTCGGAGCAGCGCGGCCCCTTCGCGCCGTTGTCGGTGCTCTGCCGGTGCCGGGCAGCGTCAGGGAGACGGTCGGCGACCGTGTCCGCACGAATCGGCGTGCGGCCGGAGTTGGCCCGGACCCGGACGGAGCGGGCGACGGCCGGAACGTAACCGGTTCTTCGTGCCTCCAAGGCGGCACGAAGCTGTGTGCCCCGCCCGTATGCCTCGTCGCCGGTCACTCATGGTGCCTCCACCTCGGCGTCCAGTGCGGCGGCGATCAGCACCCCACCATCGCTGCCGAGGCGGGCGAGGGCGTGAACCCGGACTTCGTCACGGACCGCATCAGCATCCCAGCGGGCAGTGCGCAGCAGACGCCGCATCGGCCCGGGACGAGCGTGACCAACCTGTTCGGCACGCCCCCAGCAGTTCTTCCGCTCCACGCCGGAGAGCAGTCCGAGGAGGTACGCGCGGGCGGTGGCCCGCGGCTCCACCTGCCCGAACCGCCCCGCCATCCGGCCCATGATCCGGTCGAAATTGGAGTACTGGTCGCTCCCGGCCAGGGCCTTGGGGCCGACCGACGCGGGGCGCCGGGCGCGCGCCGGACAGCGGTCGGCCGCGAGCCGACCCGGGGCATGAGGTCTCGTGAGCATCCTCAGCGCTCACGGATCCTTGACCACCACCAGCCGCCCACCGTGAAGGCGTTCGCCGGCCCGGGATTCGGCAGGGTGCGGCGCTCGAACTCGTCGTCGATACGAGCAACCAGTCGGCCGAGGTCGCGCCGGGCACCGCCAGGGAGGTGAAGCATGACCTCTTCGAGATCATCGCGGGCGTACTCCACCTCCAGTCCGGGCTGCCAGATCTGGGGTGCCTTCAAGTAACGGCCGGGCTGTCCGAACGTCCACTCGAAGCGGGCGAGCGCGTCAGCGACCGCACCAGGCCACATCCGCTCGTCCTCGACGCGGCGGACGGCTGCGCGAGTCTTCGCGGAAACGTCCCGGATCCGCCGCACTACAACGTGTCCGCGAGGCCGCCACAGCTCGGCGCGGACGGCCTTCGGGCGCCTACGCGGCATCGCCCTTTCTGATCAGCATGTCGTCATCCTGCCACTTGTGGAGTCGGATCCGTATGCGTGATCGAGCCCTTGGCCATTTGGGAGGGTTGACTTCTCACTGATACGCACGCGTGCTTCGGGTACCGGGCGATGCCGAAACCACCGGCTAGCGTTCGCCTGAAACCTGCGCGGCCAGACCGGCGGTTCCTCTGCGGTCGCCGCCGACTGTCAGGTCGGCGGTCCTGGATCCGTTCGGGCGAGGAGCCAGGTGCAGGCTTCCACGACGGTGCCGGCGGTGTGTTCGGGGCGCGGGCCGCCGGGGTGGGTGCGGCCGTGGGAGATCCAGAGGGTGCGCAGTCCGGCGGCGTTTCCTCCCGCGATGTCGGCCGTCAGCGAGTCGCCCACGACCCACACGTCCCCCGTGGGGGCGCCGAGCTGGGCGAGGGCGGCGTGGAAGAGGGCGGGATCGGGTTTGCGGATCCCGTGGTCGGAGGAGACCACGACCGTCGGCAGCAGGTCGGTGAGGCGTGCGGCGGCGAGTTTGGCGTGCTGAGCGTCGTGATCGCCGTTGGTGACCACGGCGAGTCGCCAGCCGCGGGCGGCCAGGGCCCGGACGGCGGCGTTCACCGCGGGACGGTACGGGACGAGCCGGGGCGTGCGACGGCGAAAGGCGGCGTAGTGCTCCTCGACGGTGCCGGGCAGGCCGTGACGGGCTTTGGCGAGGGCGAAGAACGCGCGGCGGCGCCCGGAGTGCGTGGCGTCCGCCTCGTGAAGCCAGTCTTCAGGGAGGGCGTGGGCGGCGGAGAACTCCTTGGCCCAGGCGGTGAAGGCGGCGGCGCGGTCGGTGAGGGTGTCGTCCAGGTCGAACAGCGCGGTGGGTCGCATGGTGAGGTCCGTCCAGGGTCGTGGCTCACCAGGCGTGGGGGCCGGTGAGTTCGGTGACGGGCTGACGAGCGGCCCGGGGGATGTGAAGCAGGGCGCGGGCCCGGTGGACGGCCCTGAGCTGGTCGGCCGCGGCCGGGCCCCAGTCGAACAGCTCCACCGCCTGCTCGGGGGTGGCCAGGACGCGGACGTACGTGCGGCCGGTGGCCGGGTCGACCGGCGGCGCGCCGACGCGTGCGAGCACCGCGGCGTACCGCACACGCGCACAGGGCCCGCCGGGATCGGACAGGTAGCCGAGGTACACGGCACCGGTCACTTCCGTCGCGGCCTCTTCCCGGGCTCCACGCACGAGGGTGGCCTCGGAGTCGCCGGCATCCTCGGGGCCCGGAGCACCGCCGGGCAGGCGGGCCGCTCCGGTGTCGGGATCGAGGAGCACGAGGACACGGCCGTCCGGGGCGAAGGCCCAGGCGCGGGACCGGCGGACGGCGAGGCCTTCGGGGACCGGGCGGGGACGGAAGGGGAAGTGGTGGCGGGCTCGGGCGGTGCGCAGGACGCCGACCCGGTCGAGGACGGTGGGGGCGATCGGCAGCCCGTCCTCGAGGAACGCGGGACCGGCGCCGGCGATGCGGGCGCGGAGCGCGGACAGGGCGCGGCGGGCGTCGCCCGGAGCCATCAGAGCGGGCAGGTCGGCGGGTTCGACGAACTCCACGGCCGCGATCTCGCCCGGTGCGGGCCGGATCGCCGTGATTTGCTCCTCGTCCCAGACGCCGCCGTCGAAGACGTGCAGGAGCTCGCCCGGGAACTTCATGGCGGGCGACACGGCGCGGCCGGCGGGGGAGACCCAGTCGACGGCCAGTCCTCGGGTGACGGTCGCCGTGACGCCGAGCTCCTCCTCCATCTCCCGGGCAGCGCCCTGGGCAGGGGACTCGCCCTTGTCGACGGCGCCGCCGGGCAGCAGGCAGGTGGGACGGTAGGTCACACGCTGGACCAGGACCTGCCCCCGCAGGTCGGTGATCAGCACGGAGGTTCCGGCCCACAGGGCGGCCGAGGCACGCAGCGCCCCGTACGACTCCTCCCTCATCGTGACCCCGGGACGCTCGTCGGGCGCGGACGTCGCAGTCATCTCTCTCCCGTCATGTCGTGATGGCGTGATGGCGTGATGTCGTGGGCCTGGGCCCGTGGGGTTACTGGTTCCGGTCTGCCCGTACGCGGTGTGAAGGCTTCAGGGCGAGGCGGGCCGCGGAGCGAACGGGGCGGGCGCGAGGGCGACGGTCATCCACGGAACCGCCTCGTCGCGAAAGGAGTGTCCGACGGGCTCGGTGCCGCTGCGCCGACGGCTGGATCGGTCCGCCCCGGTGAGATGCCTGAGGCGTCTGAGGTATCTGAGGTGCCTGGGGTTTTCGAGAGTGCTGAGGGGGAGAGAGGGGGCGTCTGGTTGGGGCGGCGGGATGAAGCGGGCATGGAACTCCTTGTCCGTCTCCGTCGGGCCGGGCCGAGGAGCACGGGTGGGGTCGTGACGAGAAGGGACCTCATCGAGGCCGGGATGGATCGGTCGTGAGTTCCGAGGCGACCGGGCCGCCGCGGGTGAGGCCGTGACGGGTGAAGTACTCGGTGGCGAGGACGCGGTCGCGTCGCGGGGCGTCGGTGCGGGACAGCAGGGCCGGAAGCGGTCGCTCGCCCTCGAACTGGCTGAGGTGCGAGCGGATGGCGGCCCATTTGCGGTCGAGCCAGGCCGTCACGTCCACGACGGCGGTCACGTACTCGTCGGGTACGGCCAACAGGGTTTTCCCGACCCCGCTCAGCAGCGGTCCGAGGTCGGCGATCCCGGACCGGGGGTGGGTGGCCGCGTAGAAGGCGGCGGGCCGCCAAGGAGCGCCGGCGTCGGGGTACAGGTGCGGCAGGCCGGCGGCTTCGACGGCGAGGAGCGTGATCTGGTGGGTGCGCCGGTGATCCGGGTGCCCTGTCAGCTGGCCCAGGGCGTCGTGACCGACGACGATGTCGGGCTTGAAGTCGCGCAGATGGGCGACGAGACGGCCGACGGCCTCGTCGAGGGGCGCGTCGACGAGACGGGGCCTCCCGGGAGCCGCTTCCGGATTGCGGGCGTCGCCGTAGCCGAGCAGCCGTGGAGGACCGGCGCCCAGGACGGCGAGGGCGTCGGCCAGCTCGGGCACCCGGCGGCTCCCCGGCGCCCAGGTGGCGGTGACGACGCCGGTACGCGCCCCGGCGGCGTGGTGCTGCGCGAGCACGCCGCCGGCCAGGAGGCTCTCGTCGTCCGGGTGCGCGAAGACTCCCAGCAGGGAGGGCGGGGACGGGGCCTTCATGGCGAAGAAACCTCCTCGGAGGGGTGGACGGGCGGGAGAGGTCAGACGATCGGCGGCCGCCCCGCGGCGGTGAGCCGGTACACAGTGCGCCAGCTCATGGGGCGCCGCCGCTGCGTGCGCCGGGTCGCCCACCCTTCGCGCATGCCGCGCAGCGTGTCGCCCAGCCCGCCGCCGCGCACGGCCCGGAACAAGGTGATCGTGGTCCACACGCTCAGGTGGAGGGGGGCGAGGAGGGCGGGGAGGTTGCGGTGGGCGATCCAGATCCGGTTGCGGGCGGCGAGCCGGTGGTACAGCGCGTGGCGGGCCGGTGCGGTGAGCCGGTGGTACAGCGCGTGGCGGGCCGGTGCGGTGAGCGGATGGTGCATGCGGATCGATGCCGCGTACCAGCCGCTCCAGCCCGCCGCGTACAACCGCCAGGCCAGGTCGAGCCCCTCGTGGTACAGGAACAGGCTGCCCTCCCAGCCGCCCACCTGGTCGAAGGCGTCGCGCCGGATCAGGACGACGCCCTCGGCCATCGAGGTGACCCGCCCCGGCCGCCCCGGGGCCGAGACGCGCAGCCGGGGAACCCAGCGGCGCGGCGTGGTCGCATCGTCCGGACCCGTCAGCCGGGGCTGCGTCCAGGCGGCTTCGGGGTGCTGCTCGGCCTCGGCGACGAGACGGGCGAGGACGTCGGGGCGGGGGAAGACGGCGTCGTTGTCGAGGAAGAACAGCCACTCGGCCGGGTCTCCCGCCGTACGGAGTGCGTCGGCGCCGGCGTTGCGGCCGCCGGGGACGCCGACGTTCTCGGGCAGGCACACGGTGAGCGCGCCCGGCGGTACGACTTCGGGGCGGCAGCCGTTGCCGACCACGGCCACCCGGACGTCGACGCCGCTCTGCGCGAGGAGCGTCGCCTGCGCGGCGGCCTCTTCGTCCGGGCGGTCGTTCATGGTCAGAACGACCACGTCGACGCGTGGGCGGGGCATGGGTTCCTCCAGCCGGTAGGGGGGTGGGTGTTGCGGGCGGGACGTGGGGTGGGGACGCCGGCAGGCTTCTCGGCCCGGCGTGGTTCTTGGATCGGCGCGCGCTCATCGGATCGGCGGGCGATGAGCGGGGGCGGGAGAGAGGACCCGACCGGAGGAGGTCCGCGAACTCGCGGCAGCGCACGCGCGCGGTGAACGCAGACCCCCTCGGACGGCGCGGAGACGACGCACAGCCGGCCCGTGCCCGTACATCGTCCGAGCACGCGCCCCCGCCACCCCCACCACCTCCGCGCCCGAAAGCGCGATCTGGAAGGCGCAGACCGCGGCCAGAAATGCGCGGCGCATCCGCGCGACGTCCTCGGCGGCACCCGGAGCGGTGAACACCGGTGTGGTCATGTCCCGTCACCTCGTTTCGCGTCGTTCTGTTCAACGGCCGTGAACAGGTGACTGTCACGACCATCCCGCGGGCACCGACCGCGCGGTGCCCCTTCTCGCCCGGCGCCGACTCAGAACAGGGGCCGCTGTTCCGCTTCCACGGCCGTGGACGGCTTCTTGGGCCGCAGCCCCGCGACCGCGTCCAGTTCGAGCAGCGTGCGCCACCGGCCGGCGGCGCACCCTTCGTCCAGCAGCCGGGCCAGCACCTGGGCGGTGACCTCGACGTCCGGCATCGCCCGGTGCCGTCCGGCCGGTCGGGGGACGCCGTAGTGGCCGAGCAGGGCGTCCAGTCCGTAGGAGCCGAGACCGGGCACCACGGCCTTGGCCAGGCGCAGCGTGTCCAGCAGCGGCGTGGCAGCAAGCACGGGGCAGTGCTCCGCCTGGCGGGCGATGATCCCGGCCTCCGTGGAAGCGTGGTGGGCGACCAGCCGGTACGGCGGCGCGGTCAGGTACGCGTCGAGCCGCGCCATCACCTCGGCGGCCGGGACCGCCGAGGAAAGCATCCGCCGCGTGATGCCCTTGAGGCGGACGTCCAGGGCGGTCACAGGGACGTCGGCGGGTGGGCGCATCAGCTCCTCGAACCGCCCGACCTCCTCCAGCCGACCGCCCGCGGGGCGCAGCGTCAGTGCGGCGACCTCGATCGGTTCGGCGGGCCGGCCCGCCGGGGTGAGCCCTTCGAAATCGATCACCACGAGCGTCGTGGCGGCGAAGCGGGCATCTTTCAGCAGCGCGTCCACGGTGTTCACCTCCCGCCCGGTCGCTGCCGGTCCGCGGCCGTCGCCCCGGTGCCGGTGGGGCACGCACCGCGCAGGACCAGGACCGCGAGCTGGTCCGCATCGAACCTGTCCGCCTGTTCCCACGGCCCGGCCAGCACGCGGATCTCGTCCTCGTCCAGCGCGATGCCCCGCCGCTCGGGCGGGGTGTGCGCGGCCACCGGCGTGATGACGACGACCGCGCCGCCCGGGCGCAGCCGCTCGCCGAGACCGCGAAGGACGGACGTGCGGTCCGTGAGGAACGGGACCACGAGGCGGAGCACGACCAGGTCGTAGCCGCCGGGGTGGAGATCCACCGGGTCGTCACGCTCGACGTCCCCGCAGATCCAGCGCACCCTGTCGGCGTCCGGATGCCGCTCACGGGCACGGGCGATCGCGCTGTCGGCGTAGTCGACCGCGTCCACGCCGTAGCCCAGCGACGTCAGGAAGACCGACAGGTCACCGGTCCCGCAGCCCACTTCCAGGGCCCGCCCGCCGTCCCCCGGGGCGGGGACGTGTTCGCTCAGGAGCCGGCGCTCCTTGTCCCCGAGCCGCCGGAAACCCTTGCCGTCGCTGTAATGCTCTTCCCACTCGGCGCGTGCGACGTACACCAACGGACCTCTCCTCGTGCGGTGGGGATGGCGATGACGGTGGCGGTGGCGGTGGCGGTGGCGGTGGCGGGCAGGTTCGGGCGACGGCCGGTCGTCCGGGCCGCACCGGCAGGCGAGGGTACGGTTCCCGCCTCTGCGCGGGCGGAGTACGGAGCTCATGGGATGTCCTGCGGAGCGGCCGGGGGAACCTTCGTCATCCGCATCAGCGCGGGGTCGCGCCGGAAGCCGAGCTGTTCGTACAAGGAGGCGGCCATCTCGCTCGTGTGCAGCTCGTAGAGGGTGACGCCGTCGCGCTCCGGGTGCTCCAGCAGAGTGGTGAGGTCGGAACGCAGCCGGGTGATCTCGGCCGCGTCACGCGGCGCCGCCGCCCTCGCTACCGCCTTTGCGACAGCCGACGGACCAGGGACAACATCAGCAACAGGGCCAGGGCCAGGGCCGGGATTCATCACGAGGCTCCTCCGGGACGGGCGTACGGCCAGGTGGTGCCCGTTCGCAGGCGGACGAGGGTGCGACGGCCGCGTTCGACGAGTTCCGGGTCCCCGGTCCGCGTGCCGAAGGCGATGCCGGAGACCGAGTCCAGGGCGGCGGCCGCGGCCAGATGTGCTTCCTCCGCACCGGTCGGCCGGCGGCCGTAACCGGCGAAGAAGGCGGTGGCCAGGTCTTCCCGGCCGTCGAGGTGACCGAGGAGCCGGGCGAAGTCCCGTACCCGAGGCTGGGGTTCGCTGCGCTCGAAGTCGATGACGCGCACCGTGCCGTCGGCGTCGAGGAGGAGGTTGCGCGGTTGCAGATCGCCGTGGGTCACCACCGGCGCGAGCGGCCCGAAGGTCCGGGCCACGGCGACGGCCGTACGGACACGCTCCTCGTCGCCCGGTTCCAGCAGCGTCCGTGCCGCCTCCAGGTGGCGCTCCATCCGGTCGTACGGCCCCACGGGCGCGACGCCGTCCCCCGCCGCGGTGAGGGGGGACGCGTGGATGCGGGCCGCGAGCGCGCCGATCGCCTCGAACACCGCGCGTTCCTCGGCACCGGTCAGCACCATGCCGTGCAGGGACCGGCCCCCGACCGCCGTCACCACGATCGCCCGTAGCTCCGGGTCGGCGGCTACGAGACGGGGGCCGGCGTCACCCAGGCGGGGCACCCATCCGCGCAACGCGGCCACCTCGCGGCGGTGGAACTTCTCGCTCTGGTGGACCTTCACGAACCACGCACCACCCGCCGCCCCGCGCGCGCGGAACACCCGGCTGTTCTCCCGGGCCCAGGACACGTCCGTCCAGGTGGCGATGCGGCCGACCGCGCGCTCGGTGAAATCCCTCACCGCCGCGCCCGGTCCGGCCTCGGCAGGCCCCGGTCCTGGCCCCGGCCCCGATTCCAGTCCCAGTCCCAGTCCCGGTCCTGGCCCCGGCGCTGGTCCCAGTCCCGGCCCCGGCCCCGGGACGAGGCGGAGGCGGTCGAGTGCCGGGTCGTGGCCGATCGGGTCGCCCGGCTCCTGGAAGTGGAGCGCCATCGCGGCGCCGGCCCGGTAGGCGTCCAGTCCGGCGCGGCAGTACGCCACCATCGGCTCCGGCAGCGCGTCGAACGCGAACCAGTCCATCCCGTCGCACACGTGCGGTTCCATGATCTTCGGGGTGCCGTCCCAGCGGCGCACCTCGAACAGGACGCCGATCCGGGCGTGTCCGGACGGCGCGCGGTGGTGCACGGTGACCGCGGCGCGTACGTCGGCGGGGTCCACGGCGAGACCGGTCTCCTCACGGGTCTCGCGGACCAGCGCGGTGACGGCGTCCTCGAAGGGGCCGTCCACGTGCCCGGAAGGCAGGTGCCACAGCCCTGCCGCGTAGACACCGCCCGCACGGCGCGACAGCAGCACCTCCGGTCCGTCCTTCCCCTCCCGGACCGCGAGCAGGTGCACGTCGACCGGGACCGCGTGCCGGCCGCCGCTCACCGGGACCCGCCCGGGCGGCGCGCGAGCAGCACCGTGAACACCGCGTCCTCGACGAGCCCCGCCCCGGCGGCGTGCCGTTCCAACAACTGCCGGGCCTCGGCCTCGAACTCGGCGTGCCGCTCCGCGAACTGCGCCGCGCCGGCGAAACTGGTGCTCCGCAGGTACCCGAGCACCCTCTCGGGCGTCCAGGCGCGGCGGACCGGAAAGCGGTACGTGGTGACCTCGCTGAACGCCGACTCGGCAAGAGCGTCCTCGTGGGGGTGGTCCGGTTCCTTGTGGAGCGAGGCGCCGGCGCGGCGTTCGGCACCGAGGAAGGACTGGAGGAGGGCGCGCAGCTCCCTCGTCCACGGCGCCTCGTGGGTCCACAGACTGCCGTCCCCCATGATCGCCACGGTGGCCGCGGGCGTGGTGACCCGGTCGGCCGTCGCCAGGACCTTCGGGAGGTCCATCCAGTGGGCGGCTCGCGCGCAGGTGACCAGGTCGGCCCGGTAGCCGTCGTGGGGCGGGACGAAGTCCTGGGCGCTCACCCGGTGGAAGCCGGCGTCACGCCCCGCCAGGAGCGGGGCGAGGACCCTGGCGGCCTCGTCGAGCATGCCGCGGCTGGAGTCGACCAGGTCCACGCGGCCGATCCGGGGAACGGACGGCAGGAGGGCGGCCGGTACCTGCCCGGTGCCGGTGCCGAGGTCGAGCAGCACGGGCCGCTCGACCTCCTCGACCGTCCCGGCGAGGAGAAGGGCCGCTTCGGCGGGAAGCCCCGGCCGGTGGAGGACGTAGTGCGGCGCGGTGGCACGGAACAGGTCCTCGGGCTCCTCGCGCGCTTCGGCCGTCGCCTCTTCCAGCAGCACGCGCAGCGCGGCCGCGTCGGCCTGGAGCCGCTGTTCGTCCTGGCGGCCCTGGTTGAGGAACCTCCAGGGCATGGGACCCCCGGGCGCCGGGTCGCCTTCCCGGTAGCGGGGCAGAACGTGCGAGTGCAGATGGGGAACGGCGTTGCCGAGGGTGGAGTAGTTGAGCTTCAGCGGCTCGTAGAACGCCGTCAGGGCCCTGCCGAGAGCGAGAGTGTCGCGCCAGTAGGCGGCGGCATCGGCCTCGGGCAGATCGGTGGGCTCGGTCACGTGCGGCGGGCCGCGGTGGATGAGCACGCAGTAGCCGCGCACGTGCCCCGGGCGCCACAGATAGGCGTTGGCGACTTCGCCACGGCGCAGCAGGATGCCCCAGCCGATGTCGTCGGAGGCGTAGTCGTTGCGGCACATGGGGCATTCGTCCCCTGCGATGCGGGACGGGAAGTCCTCCGGCCAGCCGCTCGGAGACGGGGCGGCGGGAGTGGCGGGGGAGAGCGCTTCGTGATCGTGGCGCATGAACGACTCCGTTCGGAGCGGCGGTTTCTGGACGCTGACGTTTTCTGGCGGAACCGGGCCGATCGCCGAAGGCGACCAGGGGGGCGCCGGTCCTCGGCCGCCCGTGCGCCCGGGCGCCGGGGAAAGCCCGGAGGGCGCGCGGCCCAGGCGTTTCTTCCGGGCCGTCTCGCGGAGGGCGGCGAACGGGTGCTGCGGCGTCGGGCGGTGGACGGAGGAGGCCACAGCGGACCGGCCGGAACGAGGCGGAGCGCGGTTCCGGCGAGCAGCGCCGCGCGCCCCGGGAAGACGGTGACGAGGACCACGCCCGCGGCACTGCCGCCGTCGGCGGCGACGCCCGTCACCGGGTCGGGACCGGCGCCGCCGGAGCGGGCCCCGCGCCCTGCCGCGGCGCGCGGCCCACGCGACGCCATCGCACCGAAGTCGCTCATCGCGCCCACTCCAGCTCGGTGTACGTACGCCCTGCCCGGATGCCCTCGATCGCGGCACGGGCGTACGGAACGATCGGCTCCGGCAGGTCCTTGGCGCTCCACCACCGCCAGGCGACGCACTTGTCCGGCTCCCGCAGCTCCGGAGTGCCCTCCCAGCGCCGGGCCCGGAAGAAGAGCTGGACGCGGGGCGGGGAGGCGGGCCGCTCCCGCATGTGCACGGTGTGGACGAGCTCGACGTCGGCCGGGTCGATCACCAGCCCCGCCTCCTCGTACGCCTCCCGCACGAGGCACGCGGTCGCGGTCTCCGCCTCGCAGTGACCCGCCAGCGCGTGCCACGATCCGCCCGCGTACACCGAGTCCGGGTGCCGAAGTCCCAGGAGAACCCGGTCGTCGTGCTCCAGGTAGAGGTGGACGCCGACGACGTGCAACAGCCTCCCGGACGGTTCCGCCACCGACTCCGCGCCTTCGGCTCCCGGGCCTTCCGCGGGCGCGGGATGCTCGGCGGCGTGCCGTTCCAGGAGGGCCCTGGTCGTCTCCAGCATCGTCATGTACGGAAACTTCTCGGGCGTCACCCACGCGAGCATCACGCCCTCGGTCAGGCGCAGCCGGGCCGGATCGCCGCTCCAGAGACCGGTGAACAGCTGGATCGGAACCCGGGTGCCGTCGGTGCCGGTGACGTTCTCGACCGCGTACGGCTCCAGGCCGGCGACGGTGAGGCCGGCCTCCTCCGCCAGCTCGCGGACGATCGTGTCGCGCAGGGTGCGGTCCTGCGGCTCCCGGCCGCCGCCGAGCAACGACCAGCACCCCGGCTCCCAGATCCACGGCTTGTTCGCATCGCGCAGATGCAGCAGATACCGGCCGTGGCCGTCGTGGACGATCGCGGAGGCGTTCACCGGCACGATCGCGCCGTCCGGAGCGGAGGCGGCGAGCTTGCCGCGCAGCGACGGGGAGGACACCTCCTCGAACGGCAGCCACACCGCGCCCGTCACCTCCTCGGTTCGCAGGGTGAGTCCGGGCGCGTCGTCGGCGAGGCGGAAGACGAACCGGAAGTCGTAGTGCCGATGGCCCGGTTCCCCCTTCACCGGGCCGGGAGCGATGTCGTGGACGTCGATGTCGACCGGCCCGTCCCGGAACTCGGGAGCCGGAACGAGGGCGGAAGCGGGGATCCCCGTCTCCTCCTCGACCTCCCGCAGGGCCGCGGCCGGCAGCGTGCCGTCGGTGGCTTCGACGTGCCCGCCCGGGCAGAGCACCAGCCCTCCGGACGCCTTGTGGCGGATGTGGAGGACGCGCCGGTGCCGGTCGATCACCACCGCGCTGCAGGTGACATGGCCGGGAAGAGCGGACCGCTCGGTCGGATCGCCGCTGGCCTCCAGGGCGTCCAGCAGTTCGGCCAGCACGCCGCGCTCGTCGGGGTTCCGGTCCAGATAGGCGGCGAGCAGGGTGCGCATGTGGGTGAGGGAGGGCGGCATGTCAGACCTCGCAGGTGGGGGAATCTGTCCACGGGAACCGCCCCCGAAGACCGACGCCGGTGTCATGGCGGGGGCGCCCTTCATCGGACGTTCCGGCCGCGGCGAAGTCCGGGACCAGGACGGAGCGGTCCCCGTGCTGAGGCTGAGGGAGCCGCTGAAGGAGGGTGGGGAGGGGGCGCATCGCGGCCTCCTGCGGGGCGAGTGGGGATGTCGGATAACTCAACGACGCCGGACGCCCGTACGAGCACACAGAATTCGGACAGCGTTCGAACCCCGGAATTGAGCGAAAACCCGTTCGTGTGCCGTGCACCGATCCCCACGGGACAGGGGAGCGACTGATGCCACAGGTGGCCGAAACGCCGAGGGAGCATCGTCGTGTGAGCGCCGGGCGCCGACGGACGGCAGAGGTTGCCGACGCGGATGGACCGGGCTGTCTCCTCGGGTCGTTGTCCTCGCGGATCCGCAGGCCGGGCGCGTTGTGCGCTTCCCGGCGCCGGGCGACGGGCGTGGCGCCGGAGGGCGGGCGTGGCGCCGGGGGGGCGGGAGCGGCGGGTTCCGGCGCATCCGTTCCGTGTCGGTGTCCGGAAGAGGGGGTGCCGGGCGGGGGCGGTTTCGGCTCGTGGGGGTCGAGTTCGGGCGTCGGTCGGCTCAGTGGTTCAATATATCTTGATCGTTGAGATAGTTAACCGTCGAGACTTTTCCGGGGAGTTCTCCATGTCCACACCCGCGCGCTGGGTGGCCAGACTGCTGCCGCTGCTGGTGCTCGTCGTCTGGCTCGCCGTCGGAGGCGGACTCGGTCCCTACGCGGGGAAGCTCGGAGAGGTGGCCACCAACGACCAGGCCGCCTTCCTGCCCCGCAGCGCCGAGTCGACGCAGGTCCTCCAGGCACAGGAGGCCTTCCGTCAGGAGGAGACCCTGCCCGCCCTGGTCCTCTGGACCGCCGAGGGCGGCGGCCCCGTCGAACCGTCCGCGCGGGCCGCCGCCACCCGGGCCCTGGCCTCCCTCCAGGGCACCGAGGGCGTCGTCGGCGCCCCCTCCCCGGCCTTCCCCTCCGAGGACGGGGAAGCGCTGCGGGGAGTCGTCCAGCTGCGGCCCGACCTCGGCGACGAGCTGCCCGCCGTCCTGGACGGGATCGACGCGGCGGCGACCGCCGTACCGGGCACCGACGTCCGGATCGGCGGCCCCGCCGCGACCCAGGCCGACCTCGGGGACGCGTTCGCCGGCATCGACGGCCTCCTGCTCGTCGTCGCCCTGGTGACCGTCCTGGTGATCCTGCTCCTGGTGTACCGCAGCGTTCTGCTGCCGCTGCTGATCATCGTCGGCGCCGTCCTCGCCCTCGGTCTGGCCTGCGCCGTCGTCTACGTCCTCGCCGACCACGACGTCGTCCGGGTCGACGGCCAGGTGCAGGGCATCCTGTCCATCCTGGTCATCGGCGCGGCCACCGACTACGCCCTGCTGCTCGCCGCCCGCTACCGGGAGGAGCTGGCGGCACGGGACGGCGACCGCGTCCCCGCCATACGCGCCGCCCTCAAGCAGTCCTTCGGCCCGATCGTGGCCAGCGCCGCCACGGTCGCGCTGGGCCTGCTCGCCCTGCTCTTCAGCGACCTCACCAACAACCGCGCCCTCGGCCCCGTCGGCGCCATCGGCATCGTCTGCGCCGTCCTGAGCGCGGTGACGTTCCTCCCCGCCGTCCTGGTGCTCCTCGGCCGGGCCGCGTACTGGCCCGCCCGCCCCAAGGCCGCCGCGGACGGCGAGGCGGCCCACCCCGTCTGGCGCAAGGTCGCGGCGCTCGTCGACCGCGCGCCGCGCAAGGTCTGGGCCGGCTCCCTCGCGGCCCTCGTCGCCTGCGCCGCGTTCTCCTTCACCCTCGACTCCAAGGGCGTCCCGCTCGACGAGATCTTCGTCAAGGACGCCCCCTCGGTCGCCGCCCAGGAGCGCCTGGGCGAGCACTTCCCCGGCGGCGCCGGCAACCCCGCCGTCGTCATCGCCGACGCCGGTGCCGCGGAGCGGGTGCGGACCGCCGCCGAACGCGTCGACGGGGTCGACTCCGCCACCCTCTTCGCCGTCCCCGGCGGCCCGCGGCCGCTCGTCGCGGACGGGCGCGTCCGGGTCGACGTGACCCTCGCCGAAGCCGCGGACTCCGACGCCGCCAAGGAGACCGTGGCCGCCCTGCGGACCGCCCTGCACGCGGTGCCCGGCGCCGACGCCCTCGTCGGCGGGTACACCGCCCAGCAGTACGACACCCAGGTCACGGCCGAGCGCGACCGGAAGCTCATCGTCCCCGTCGTCCTGGCGATCATCCTGGTGATCCTGGTCGGCCTGCTGCGCTCGCTGCTGCTGCCGGTGCTCCTGGTGGCGACGGTCGCGCTCAACTTCCTGGCGACGCTGGGCGTCTCCGCCCTGGTCTTCGAGCACCTCCTCGGATTCACCGGGACCGACTCCGCCGTCCCCCTGTACGGCTTCGTCTTCCTGGTCGCCCTCGGCGTCGACTACAACATCTTCCTCATGTCGCGGGTGCGCGAGGAGACGGAGCTGCACGGCACCCGCGAGGGCCTGCGCAGGGGACTGGTCGCCACCGGAGGGGTCATCACGTCGGCCGGCGTCGTCCTCGCCGCCACCTTCGCCGCGCTGGGCGTGATCCCGCTGGCGTTCCTCGTCCAGATCGCCTTCATCGTGGCCTTCGGCGTCCTGCTCGACACCCTCGTCGTCCGGTCGCTCCTGGTCCCGGCCCTCGTCCGGGACATCGGCCCCGCGGTCTGGTGGCCCGGCGCCCTCCGCCACCGCCCCTGACCCGGTCCGGCCGCCCCGCCCCCGTACGGCTCCGCCCGCCCGTCCCGGCGCACGAGGCGGGCGGGCGGACGCGCAGCGACGCCGAGCGGGCGGAACGGCCAAGGGGCCGCACACCGGAAGGACGGTGTGCGGCCCCGGGCGGGAACGGCGAGGGTGTC
>NZ_JBEZUZ010000053.1:0-51601 GCF_040636735.1 Streptomyces sp. NPDC035033
GACACGGCGCCGGTTCGGCGGGTAGTCCCGCGGTGGCACCGCCCCACCCCCCCACCCCCGCGCCGCCCCCCCCCCCCGCGCGGCCGGGGGGGTGGAGGGCGCCGGAGGTCGTGCCGTGCGACCGCCCGCGCGGCGCCGTCTCCCCGAGTCAAGACGGCGCCGTGCGGCCCATGGCCTGGCTCAGCTGTCGGCCAGGATGTGGGACAGCTCGGTATCGAGGTCGAAGTGCCGGTGCTCGGTGCCCGGCGGCACCGCGGCGTCGGTCCGCTTCAGGAACGACTCCAGGGCCCGCGCCGGGGCCTCGAGCAGGGCCTCGCCCTCGGGCGAGCTCAGCGCGATGCAGACGACGCCCTGGCCATGGCTGCGTGACGGCCAGACCCGGACGTCGCCGGTGCCGGTGGGCCGGTGCAGCCCCTCGGCGAGAAGGTCGCGGGCGAAGACCCACTCGACCGTCTCCTCGGCTCCGGTGTGGAAGGTGGCGTGCACGGCGTACGGATCCGCCGTGTCATACCGCAGGCCCGCGGGTACAGGCAGTGAGGACTCGCTCGACACAACGAGGCGCAGGTGCAGCTCGCAGCTCACCACGGTGTTCATAAGCGCCAGGGCCTTTCGCTCAGTGTGCGCTCGGGGATTCGCACGTCGGCGAAATCGACATGCCACCTCCGGTGCCGTTGTAAACCCCTCTGTCGGTTTTGTGAGCGTTCAGGTAGCTCGGACGGCGGTATGTAACTTTGGGTAATACCGCCATACCGGTGGGGCTGGTGTGTCGGGTAAATTGGCCCCATGAATGCGGAGAGTGACGAGCGCGCCCCCGAGCCCGCCGCCGGCGATCAGTCCGAACTGGGATCGCGCGCGCCGGAGTTCATCAAGTCCCGCCGAGGCCTGCACCTGAGCTGGCAGGTCGGCGTCTTCATCGTCGGACTCGCCGTGATCGTGGCGGGCGTCCTCATGCTCGTCTTCCCCGGTCCCGGCTGGCTCGTCATCTTCGCCGGCATGGCGATCTGGGCCACCGAGTTCGTCTGGGCGCAGATCGTGCTCCGCTGGACCAAGCGCAAGGTCACCGAGGCCGCCCAGCGCGCCCTCGACCCCAAGGTCCGGCGGCGCAACATCACCCTCACCGTCATCGGCCTGGTGATCGTCGCCGCCCTGCTCGGCTGGTACCTGTGGAAGTTCGGCCTCGTCATGCCCTGGAAGATCGACCAATGACCACGAGGTGGTTCGGCAACCCCGCTGACATGCGGTAATGTTTGCGGTGCGCCGGGGCGATTAGCTCAGCGGGAGAGCACTTCGTTCACACCGAAGGGGTCACTGGTTCGATCCCAGTATCGCCCACCACCCGGCCCGAGGGCCCGGAGACGATCACCGTCTCCGGGCCCTCGGCGTCTCCCGGCGCGCCCCGGGCCCGGCTCACCGCATCCGCGCCAGCCGCTCCCGCAGCCGCCGCGCCTCCCGCAGCCGCCGTTCGTACGTGGCCCCCACCGCGAGCAGCAGCAGACCCGCGGCCGCCGGCGGCAGCCACCGGGGCAGCGCCCCCACCAGCCGCACCAGGTACGGCGCCAGCTCGTGCGCCCCCACCAGGACCAGTGCCGCCCCGCCCAGGACCAGCGGCGCCTGGAGCCGGAACCGCGCCCCCAGCAGCGTCACCGCCAGCGCCCCCGCCCCCAGGAGCAGCGGCCGCGTCCCGTACGGGTCCGACCAGACCGCCACCAGGCCCGGCACCAGCGTCACCGCGAGCCCGGGGCCGTACGCGGACCAGGACGAGGCCGCCGGGTCCCGGCGCCGCCGCAGGAACCCCACCACCAGCGCCGGCACCGTCACCGGCAGCGTGTACGCCTCCGGGACCGTCACGCCCCACACCGCCAGCCGCACCCAGGCCGCGCCCAGGAACAGCGCCCCCGCGAGCCACGACGCCGCCCGCCGCTCCGGCCGCAGCGCCGTCGCCGCCGCGATCACCCCGCCCAGCGCCAGCGCCAGGGCGAGCACCGCCGGACGCGGCACCGTCAGCGCCAGGCCCACCGCGCCCACCACCGCCCCCGCCGACTCGGCCGCCGCCGACCGCACGCGGACCGCCAGGACCGCCGTGCCCGCCGGGACGAGCAGCAGGAGCAGCCCGGCCGCGGCCGGCGCGAGCCCCGCCGCCGCGGCCCCCGCGCCCATCAGACCGGCCGCCGCGAGCACCGCCGCCGCGGCCGACGCCTCGCGGACCGCGCCCGCGCCGAACCGGGCCGCCGCCGCGCACAGCCCGAGCAGCACCCCCAGCACCGCGAAGGTCGCCCCCCGCGCGTCCAGGCCCAGGAGCACCGCCGAACCCGCCGCCGCGAGCCCGGCCACCAGCCCCGTCCGGGAGAGCAGGGCCTCCGGAGTCACGGGTGCCACGGGCGCCGCGGCCGCCCCGGCCGTCCAGGACGCGCCCCAGGCGCCCTCCGGGCGCCCCGCCCCGGCCACCGGCGCCGGAACCGGCTCCGGCTCCGGCAGGCCGCGGGTCAGCGCCCCCGGCCGCACCGCGACCGCGAGCGCGCCGGCCGTCGCCACCAGCCGGACGGCGAGCCCCGCCCCGTACGGCAGCCCCAGACAGACCGGCAGCGCCATCAGCAGCGCCCACCCGAGCACCGTCGCGCCCCACCGGCCCCACAGCCGCCCGGCCGTCGCCGCCGCGCCCGCGCCCAGCAGCAGCACCAGGGCGGCCGTCGCCGGGTAGCCGCCGAGTACCGGCTCCGCGTGCGCCCCGGACCACACGCCCGCGCTCCGGACCGCCGGCCCCAGCAGGCCCGTCACGGCCGGCGGCAGCGCCCACACCACGCCGAGCGCCGCGACCCCGCCCCCGGCGAGCCCGAACCCGGCCCGGACCGCCGCCGGGATCCGTGCCGCGGGGACCGGACGCCACAGCGCCGCCAGGGCCAGCCCGCAGACCACGTACACCGGCACCGTCCACCCGGCCGGCAGGGCGTCCCGGGCCGGGCCGCCCACCGCCGCCACCGCCGCCAGGCCCGCCACCGCCGAGAGCGCGGTCGCCGCCGGCCGGACCGTCCGCGCCCCGTACAGGCCCAGCGCGGCGCAGCCCAGCAGCAGCGCGGCCCCGGTCCACGGGTCCGTCAGCGAGAGCAGGCCGCCCGTCAGCAGCGCGCCGGCCGCGAGCACGCCCGCCGACGCCGCCGCCGTGACCCGCACCGCGGCCCCCGCCGGACGCCCCAGCAGCAGCACGTCCGCCGCGGCCGTCAGCACCGCCGCCCACGCCACGACCGCCGGGGAACCCCCGGCCGCCACGGCGCCCAGGGGCAGCGGGAGCTGCGCCGCGGCCACCGCCGCCGGGAACGGCGGCCGCAGTCGCCGCAGCAGCCCCCCGTACCCCGTCCACAGCCCCGCGAGCACCGCCGAGGCGGCCGCCGCGTACCCGACCCCGTCCGTGCCCGGCAGCGCCACCCGGTGCAGGGCGTACGCGTCCAGGACCGTCAGGACCAGACCGAGCGCGCCCACCGCCTCCGCCGTCGACGCCAGCCCCCGGCGCAGCAGCGCCGCCGGCGCGGCCAGCGCCGCCGACGTCACCGCGAACAGCACCGCCGCGCGCCCCGCGATCCCCATGGACCCCCAGCTCACCAGCGTGAACGCGAGCGCCGCGATCGCCAGGAGCGTCCCGCCCAGCGTCAGCAGCGCGTTCTGCGCGCCCCGCGGCGACGTCTCCCGCGCCGGCCCGGCCACCGGGAACGGCGGCGCCTGCGTCCCGCCGGGGGAGCGCAGCACGCCCAGCAGCCACGCCCGCCGGGCCAGCAGTTCGGCGCGCCGTGCGTCGAGCCGGGACAGCTCGAGGTCGACGAGCCGCAGCTCCTCGGCGGGGGGCGGTTTCATGTCCATGACCGGAGTGTCGCGCCGGGGCCCCGCCCGGGGAATGCGCGCTGCTACTCAGATCCGGCCCGAGTACCCACACTGGACCCATGGACTGGTGCCGGTACCGCTTCCGCAGCGTCTGGCGGCTCGCCGCCCCGCCCGACCGGGTCTACGCCGTCCTCGCCCGCGCCGAGGAGTACCCCCTCTGGTGGCCCCAGGTCCGCGCCGTCGTCCCCCGCACCGACACCACCGGGACCGCCCGCTTCCGCTCCGTCCTCCCGTACGACATCGAGGTCACCGCCCGCGCCCTGCGCAGCGACCCCGGGGCGCGCGTCCTGGAGGTCCGGCTCGACGGCGACCTGGAGGGCTGGGCCCGCTGGACCCTCACCGCCGACGGCGCCGGCACCCGCGCCCTGTACGAGCAGGAGGTCGAGGTCCGGGCCCGGCCGCTGCGCCTCCTCGCCGTCCCCGGCCGCCCCTTCTTCCGCGCCAACCACGCCCTGATGATGCGGGGCGGACGCCGGGGGCTCGCCGCCCTCCTGCGCTCCGAATGAATTTTGAACCCGGCCCGGAAGCCCTGTATGGTTCAACCCGTTCCCGGGCGATTAGCTCAGCGGGAGAGCACTTCGTTCACACCGAAGGGGTCACTGGTTCGATCCCAGTATCGCCCACCGGGAGAGGCCGGTCCGTCACCACGACGGACCGGCCTCAGCCGTTTCCGGCCCCGCTCACGCCGCCTTCCGCAGCTCCGGACGGAGCGGCCACGCCGGATCCACCGTCTCCGGCGTCCCCTGCCGGGTGAACCACGCCTGGAGCCCCCGCGCCTGCGCCGCGTGCCACACCGCCTGGAGGGTGTGCAGCTCCGCCGGCGACAGCCGCTCCAGCCGGGACGCGAACCGCCGCCCCACCGCCCGCACCACCTGGAGCGCCGCCGTGGCGTCCGCCGCCGCGTCGTGCGCCTCCGCCAGCTCCACCTCGTAGTGCGCGCACAGGTCCGTCAGCGTCCGGCGGCCCTTGCGGTACCGGTCCAGGTGCTTGTCCAGGACCCGCGGATCGAGCACGCACAGCGAGGTGTGCTCCAGGTACCGGCTCAGCGACGACGCCCGATGGCGCCTCAACTCCCGGTCCAGGATGGTCAGGTCGAACGGCGCGTTCATCACCACCAGCGGCCGGCCGGCCGCGTTCTGCTCCGCCAGGGCGCGCCCCAGCTCCTCCATCACGGGCGACGGCCACCGGCCGTTCCGCTGGAGGTGGTCGTCCGTCAGGCCGTGCACCGCCGTGGCCCCCTCCGGCACCGGGACGCCCGGATTGACCAGCCAGCGGGTCACCCGGGGCCGCGCCCCGGCCGCGTCCTGGACGACGAGCGCGGCGGACACGATCCGATCCTGCTCGACGTCCACTCCGGTGGTCTCCGTGTCGAAAGCGGCCAGGGGCCCTTCGTACCAGTTCGTCGTCATCCCCGAACTCCTCGCACCCGCGCGGCAGATGGCCAACCCCCTGCCCCGATCCGGTGATACCCGCCCTGTTTGCGGCGTACGCGGACCGGTCACAACAGAGGGGACGGGGAAGGACGTTCACCATGGCGCTCGCCCAGCCCGAGTCGGGAGGGCTGCCGCCCCAGCGGGCGGCCCCGGCACGCGGCTCACTCGCCACCACCGCCTGCATGGAGACCCTCCAGGTGGGATACCTGCACGCCGTCGCCGCCGCGGCGGGCTGCTCGCTCGCGCAGCCCTTCCCGGACAACGGCGTCGACTGGCACGTGAGCCACGGCTCGCCCGGACACACCGTCGACGACGAGGTCACCATCAAGGTGCAGCTCAAGTGCACCTACCAGCTGCCGGCCCGCCCCACGGGGAGCACCTTCCCCTTCACCCTCGACAACGACCACCTGGTGAAACTGGCCCGGACGCCCGTGGCCGTCCACAAGATCCTGGTCGTGATGATCGTCCCGAGAGACCCGGAGGACTGGCTGCGCGCGAGCCACGACCGGCTCGACCTGCGGCACTGCTGCTACTGGATCAACCTGGCCGGGCACCCGGTCACCGGACGCCGCCGGACCACCGTGCGCGTCCCCACGGCGCGGATCTTCGACGACCGGGCGCTCTGCGAGATCATGACCCGGGTCGGCCGGGGAGGGAGACCCTGATGCACCGACCGATCGACGGACCCGGACACGGGGCGGGGGGCGGGGCCGGGCGCGGCCCCGCCCCCGTGCCGCCGCCCTACCGGTCCCACCCGCTGCCCGGCGCCGGACCCGCCGGTCCCGCCGGCGCCTGGACCGGCGGCGACGGCGTGCCCGACCCCGGCCGGGTGGACCCGCGCGTCCTCGCCGCCCTCCTCGCCCGGCACGGCTGGCGGCGGCGCGGCGGCGCCGCGGGACGCTACGGCCGCTGGACCCCGCCCGGCGCCGGACCCGGCGGCGGCACCAGCCTCCTCGTCCCCGACAGCCTCGCCTTCCCCGACAGCGAGGAGCTCATCGGCGAGGCCCTCACCGCCCTCGCCCGCAGCGCCACCCCCTCCGCCCGCGAGGTCCTCACCGGCCTCGCCGTCCCCAGCGACGAGGTCCGCTGGTGGCGCGACGGGCCCGTCGGTCCGGCCGGCACCGTCCCCTGGCCCGTGCACGAGCAGCTGCGGTCCGCCGCCCGCAAGGTCCTCCTGGCCGGCGCCCTCGCCGTGCGCGGCCGGGCCGGCTACCACGGCTCCCGGCACCGCGCAGCCGCCCGGGCCGCCCTCGAACCCGTCGTCGTCGCCGCCGACCCCGGCGGACGCGCCCTCACCGCCTTCCTGCCGGTCCCGCCCGGCCGCCCCGTCGCCGTCCGGCTCCACCACGCCCTGCACGCCGCCCGGGAGGCCGTCGACTACCAGCGGGCCACCGGCGGCATGGACGCCTTCGACTCCGCCGTCGAGGCCGGCGTCAGCCGCGAGCTCACCGACGCGCTCATCGCCCTCGTCCGCGGTACGGAAGGCGTCCGCGTCGCCCTCGCCTGGGCACCGGCCGCCGGCGTCCCGGACGGCTGCGCCGCCCGGCCCGAGCCCGTCGAGTTCTCGCCCGGCGACCTGCCCGCGCTGCGCGAGGCGAGCGCCCGCTACCTCACCGACGAGCCCTCCGTCCCGGTCCGGATCACCGGCGCCGTCGTCCGGCTCCGCCGCTCCGGGCCGCGCGGCGAGGGCACGGTCAAGCTCCGGGTCCTCGGCGGCGCCGACGTCGGCCACGTCCGGGCCACCCTCGACGAGGAGGCGTACCGCACCGCCGGCCACGCCCACCTCGTCGGCCTGCCGATCCGGGTCGTCGGACGCCTGGAGAGCCGCGGCGGCTTCCGGCGCCTCTCCGACGCCTCCGGGGTGGTCCCGGTGCAGGTGGACGAGGCGGAGCGGGACCGGCTGATGAAGTCGCTCCACGAGGACCTCGACTTCTTCGAGGAGGCGTGCGGGCCGGAGGAACAGGGGTGAGCGGTCCCCGGCCGGGCCCGTAAGATCGAGGGGACGCGGCACCTCGTCTCTGCCGCGCGCCACCGACGCCGGCACCTCGTGTCTGCCGGCGCCCCGATGCATGGAGTTACCCGTGTCCGAAGTCCGTGTGACCGTCCAGACCGCCTCAGGCCCCGAGGAGAGGACGGTGAGCGCGGGCACCACGGCCGGCGCCCTGTTCGCCGACGACCGCACCGTCATCGCCGCCCGCGTCGCCGGGGAGCTGAAGGACCTCTCGTACGAGCTCGCCGACGGCGACGTCGTCGAGGGCGTCGAGATCTCCTCCCCGGACGGCCTCGACATCCTGCGCCACTCGACCGCGCACGTCATGGCGCAGGCCGTGCAGGAGCTCTTCCCCGAGGCCAAGCTGGGCATCGGCCCGCCGGTCCGGGACGGCTTCTACTACGACTTCGACGTCGAGAAGCCGTTCACGCCCGAGGATCTCAAGGCCATCGAGAAGAAGATGCAGGAGATCCAGAAGCGCGGCCAGCGCTTCGCCCGCCGCGTCGTCACCGACGAGGCCGCCCGCGAGGAGCTCGCCGACGAGCCGTACAAGCTGGAGCTCATCGGCATCAAGGGCTCGGCCGGCTCCGAGGACGGCGCGAACGTCGAGGTGGGCGGCGGCGAGCTGACCATCTACGACAACCTGGACGCCAAGACCGGCGAGCTGTGCTGGAAGGACCTCTGCCGGGGCCCGCACCTGCCGACCACCCGGAACATCCCGGCGTTCAAGCTGATGCGGAACGCGGCCGCCTACTGGCGCGGCAGCGAGAAGAACCCGATGCTCCAGCGCATCTACGGCACCGCGTGGCCGTCGAAGGACGAGCTGAAGGCCCACCTGGACTTCCTCGCCGAGGCCGAGAAGCGCGACCACCGCAAGCTCGGCAACGAGCTCGACCTCTTCTCCATCCCGGACGAGATCGGCTCCGGCCTCGCCGTCTTCCACCCCAAGGGCGGCATCATCCGCCGGGTCATGGAGGACTACTCGCGCAAGCGGCACGAGGAGGAGGGCTACGAGTTCGTCTACTCGCCGCACGCCACCAAGGGCAAGCTCTTCGAGAAGTCCGGTCACCTCGACTGGTACGCCGAGGGCATGTACCCGCCCATGCAGCTCGACGAGGGCGTGGACTACTACCTCAAGCCCATGAACTGCCCGATGCACAACCTGATCTTCGACGCGCGCGGGCGCTCCTACCGTGAGCTGCCGCTGCGCCTGTTCGAGTTCGGCACCGTGTACCGGTACGAGAAGTCGGGCGTCGTGCACGGCCTGACCCGGGCCCGCGGCTTCACCCAGGACGACGCGCACATCTACTGCACCCGCGAGCAGATGGCGGACGAGCTCGACAAGACGCTCACCTTCGTCCTGAACCTGCTGCGCGACTACGGTCTGACCGACTTCTACCTGGAACTGTCGACCAAGGACCCGGAGAAGTACGTCGGCTCCGACGAGGTCTGGGAGGAGGCCACCGCGGTCCTCCAGCAGGTCGCCGAGAAGCAGGGCCTGCCGCTCACCCCCGACCCGGGCGGCGCCGCCTTCTACGGCCCGAAGATCTCGGTGCAGGCGCGGGACGCCATCGGCCGCACCTGGCAGATGTCGACCGTCCAGCTCGACTTCAACCTGCCCGAGCGCTTCGACCTGGAGTACACCGCCCCGGACGGCACCAAGCAGCGCCCCGTCATGATCCACCGCGCGCTCTTCGGTTCGATCGAACGGTTCTTCGCGGTGCTCCTGGAGCACTACGCGGGCGCCATGCCGCCGTGGCTCGCCCCGGTCCAGGCCACCGGCATCCCGATCGGCGACGCGCACGTCGAGTACCTCCAGGAGTTCGCCGCCAAGGCGAAGAAGCAGGGGCTGCGCGTGGAGGTCGACTCCTCCTCGGACCGGATGCAGAAGAAGATCCGCAACGCGCAGAAGCAGAAGGTCCCCTTCATGATCATCGCGGGTGACGAGGACATGGCCGCCGGCGCCGTCTCCTTCCGTTACCGCGACGGTTCGCAGGAGAACGGCATCCCCGTCGACGAGGCCATCGCCAAGCTCGCCAAGATCGTCGAGGACCGCGTCCAGGTCTGACGGCCGGCGCGTTCCGACCAGGCCCCCGGGGGACGCCCCCGGGGGCCTGGCCCGTCCTACGGCCCCTCGTTCCCCGGTCTCTCGTCCTCCCGCGTGAACGCCTGGATCAGCCAGGACGAGAACGAACCCGTCACCGCGCCGAGCAGCGCCAGCCCGCAGGCCATCAGCCCGACCGCCACCGTCCGCCCGATCGGGGTCACCGGGCTCACGTCGCCGTAGCCGACCGTCGCCAGGGTGGCGCAGGCCCACCACACCGCGTCGCCGAAGGTGCGGATGGAGGCGCCGGGGGCGTCGGCCTCGTGGTGGTAGACGGTGAGCGCGGCGGCGAAGCCGAGCAGGGAGACCGAGAGGCCGGCGTAGACCATGACCCGGGCGTAGAGGCTGAGCCGCGGCCTGTCCCGGCGGCGCTGGACCCGGTCGTAGAGGGTCACCATCCGGACCGGTCGCAGCAGCGGCAGCAGCAGGACCACCGTGTCGAGGAGGTGGGTGCGGACGAAGCGGAGCGGGCGCAGGCCGCTGAGCCGGAGCCGCACCGCGTAGTCGGCCGCGAAGACCGCCCAGGCCCCGAGGATCACCCCGAGGCACAGGTCGACGCCGAGCCGGGGCAGGTGGTCGCGGGCGAGGACCCGGACCGCGTACCCCGCCAGATAGGCGACGGAGGCCACGGCGAGCGGCACCTCCATGCGGTGGTCCCAGCGTTCCTGGCGGGTCGGTTCCGGGGGCCTGGCGCTCATCGGATCAGGATCACCCGGGGAGGGTTCCCTCGCCCCGCCGACACGTTCCGAACGGGCGACGCCATATGCTGCACAGCATGACGACTGAGCCGGAGCAGCAGATCGGAGTGGGGGCGCCGGACGCGTTCCAGCGCCTGTGGACGCCTCATCGGATGGCGTACATCCAGGGCGAGAACAAGCCGACCGGGCCGGGGGCCGACGACGGCTGTCCGTTCTGCTCGATCCCGTCGAAGTCGGACGAGGACGGGCTGGTGGTCGCCCGCGGCGAGAGCGTGTACGCGGTCCTCAACCTCTACCCGTACAACGGCGGGCACCTGATGGTCGTCCCGTACCGGCACGTCGCCGACTACACGGACCTGGACGCGGCGGAGACGGCCGAGCTGGCCGACCTCACCAAGCGGGCGATGCTCGCCCTGCGGGCCGCGTCCGGCGCGCACGGCTTCAACATCGGCATGAACCAGGGCGCCGTGGCGGGCGCCGGGATCGCCGCGCACCTGCACCAGCACGTGGTGCCGCGCTGGGGCGGCGACACCAACTTCATGCCGGTCGTCGGCCACACCAAGATCCTTCCGCAGCTGCTCGCCGACACCCGGAAGATGCTGGCCGACGCCTGGCCGGACGCGGTCTGACACCTCTTCCGTACGGCCCCGGGGCGCGCGCCCCGGGGCCGTACGCGTCACGCGTCGTAGACGTCGGCCTTCTTCGGGCCGGGATCCTGCACGCTCCCGCCGAGGACGAGCGACCGGTTCGTGAAGCGCTCGGTGTCCACGTTGTGCTCGTCCAGGAAGCGGATCGTGGCGGTGTGGACGGCGCGGAGCACGGGCGTGGCCATGCGGATGGCGTCGTCGGCCATGAAGCGGTTCTTCCAGAGCGGACCGGCCCACACGTGCCGCAGGCCGAAGGGCTCGGGCAGGGTCATCTTGCCGCCGAGGAAGTCGAGGACCGGCGGGTACCAGGTGAGCGGCGCGCGGACGGCGAGCCGGACGATGTCGTCGGTGCCGAGCAGCGGCTGCGGGATCTCCTTGGTCTCCCAGAAGCGGACGGTCTTGGAGACCTCCTTGGTCTTCGCCTTGGGCTTGGTGGTGAACAGGCCGTGGACGGGACCGAGGGCGTGGCCGGTGACCTCGATGCGCAGGGTGTGGTGGAGCGAGGTGACGGTGACCATCATGGTCAGCACCACGTTGCCGTCCCAGAGGATGAACTGGACGCCCAGGTAGTGGCGGTTGCCGGCGCCGAACTGCTGCTCGTTGCAGATCCGCTGTATCTCGTGCGGCTTGACCTGGTAGTGGACGATGGCGTCGCCCTCGGGGCGGGTGACCTCGTCGGCCCCCTCGCCGACGGGGGAGACGATCCAGTGCTTCACGGTCGGCTTGGGGAAGCCGGTCTTGAGGGCGCCGCGCTCCAGCAGGGTGAGCTGGTCGTGGATCTTGCGGACCAGGTCCCAGGCGCGGAAGTCGTGCATCTCCTTGCCGGGGAGGGGGACCAGCTCCTCGGCGAGGGTCCAGCTGCCCCAGCGGGTGCCCAGGCCGAGGATGCCCTTGGGGCCCGCGTAGAAGACCACGTTGGACTGCTGCTCGGCGGAGAGCTTCTCCAGGTTCAGCCGCAGCTCCTCCGCCGACTTCTCGCCCGGGTCGGTGGGGACGGACTTGGGGACGTGGGCGCCGACGCCGCCGCCGCTGAGCAGCCCGGTCCAGCGCTCGCGGAGGTCCACGGCGGCGTTGAGGCAGATCCGGCTCGCGAGGTACCAGCCGGCGACCGGGGCGACGATCATCGCCCGCAGGTAGGTGGGCAGCAGCCCGTCGAAGGGGAGCCGGAGGAGGGCGAGGACGGCGAGGAGGCCGGCCGCCCAGAGCAGGGCGGTGCCGAGGGCGCTGGTCCGCTTGTTCTCCGAGCCGGCGACGGTGCGGCGCAGGTGGATGACGCCGAGCCAGAGCAGCAGGCCGGGCAGGAAGAGCACGCCGCAGAAGAAGGTGACCAGGGTGAGCTTGACGTCGCGCCGCCGGCGGATGTGGGTGGCGGCGAGGCAGTGCTCGACGACCGGCTGGGGCTCGGCGCCGAAGGACTGGATGAGGGCCTTGCGGCCGCCGCCGAGCATGCGGACCTGCACGGCCCGGGAGAACGCCTCGCCGAGGTCGGGGCGGAAGAGCTTCTCCCACTTCCCCTTCTTCAGCGTGGTCTTGTAGTGCTCGTTGTCGGCCTCCTGGATGGTCTCCAGGGGGCTGTCCCGGTACGCGGCCGAGGCCAGCGCGTTCGTCGCCCCGGTCAGGCCGCTGCCGCCCTGGAGCGGGATCTGTGCCCCCGGTCCGAAACCGTCGATCGCCACTTCCGCCCCCATCACCGCGAGTACCTGTGCGGGCCGTTCCCGACTGCCGTGCCCGGCACGCCTTCCGAGCTGGGCACCACAGCGTAACCGGGCGGCGTGGTATGCGTCACCGGCTGTGGACGACCGCGACCGGAACCCGTCCGCCCGGTGTGGTCCGGACGGACGGGAACCGCTGCCGTTCCGTCAACTATGAACGCTTTCCGGCCTGTTCGCGGAGCCGGTCGGCGAGCTGAGGGGGCATCGGTTCGTGCCGGGCGTAGCTGCGGTCGAAGCGGCCGGTGCCGTGCGAGACCGACCGCAGGTCGATCGCGTACCGCCCGATCTCGATCTCCGGGACCTCGGCCCGGACGACCGTGCGGCCCGGCCCGGCCTGGTCGGTGCCGACGACCCGGCCGCGCCGCCCGGACAGGTCGCTCATCACCGCGCCGACGTACTCGTCGGGGACGAGCACCCGCACCTCGGCGACCGGCTCCAGGAGGTGGACCGGGACCCCGGCGGCCGCCTCGCGCAGGGCGAGCGCCCCGGCGGTCTGGAAGGCGGCGTCGGAGGAGTCCACCGAGTGGGCCTTGCCGTCCTTGAGGGTGACCCGGACGTCCACCAGCGGATGCCCGGCGGCGACGCCGCGCGCGGCCTGGGCCCGTACGCCCTTCTCGACGGAGCCGATGAACGGGCGGGGGACCGCGCCGCCCACCACCTTGTCGACGAACTCGATGCCGCTGCCCGGCGGGAGCGGTTCGACGTCGATCTCGCAGATCGCGAACTGGCCGTGCCCGCCGGACTGTTTGACGTGCCGTCCGCGGCCCGAGGCGGGGGCGCCGAAGGTCTCGCGCAGCGGCACCCGGTACGGGACGGAGTCGACGCGCACCCCGTAGCGGCCGCGCAGCCGCTCCAGGACGACCTCCTGGTGGGCCTCGCCGAGGCACCACAGGACGACCTGCCCGGTGTCCTGGTTCTGTTCGAGGCGGAGGGTCGGGTCCTCGGCGACCAGTTTGGCCAGGCCCTGGGAGAGCCGGTCCTCGTCGGCCTTGCTGTGCGCCTCGACGGCGAGCGGCAGCAGCGGCTCGGGCATGCTCCACGGCTCGATCAGCAGCGGGTCGTCCTTGGCGGAGAGGGTGTCGCCGGTCTCGGCGCGGCTCAGCCGGGCCACACAGGCGAGGTCCCCGGCGACGCAGTGCGACACCGGCCGCTGCTGCTTGCCGAAGGGGGAGGTGAGGGCGCCGACCCGTTCGTCGACGTCGTGGTCCTCGTGGCCCCGGTCGGCCAGGCCGTGCCCGGAGACGTGCACGGTCTCGTCGGGGCGCAGGGTGCCGGAGAAGACCCGGACGAGGGAGATCCGGCCCTGGTAGGGGTCGGCGGCCGTCTTCACGACCTCGGCGACCAGCGGCCCGTCGGGGTCGCAGGCCAGCGGCGGCCGGGGCTCGCCGGAGGGGGTGGTGACGGCCGGCGGCTCGTGCTCCAGCGGGGAGGGGAAGCCGCGGGTGATCAGCTCCAGGAGCTCGACGGTGCCGAGGCCCTGCTCGCCGCCGTCGACGGCCGGCGCGGCGGCGAGCACCGGGTGGAAACCGCCCCGGGCGACCGCCTTCTCCAGGTCGCCGACGAGGGTGGCGACGTCGACCTCCTCGCCGCCGAGGTAACGGTCCATCAGGGTCTCGTCCTCGCTCTCGGCGATGATCCCCTCGATGAGCCGGGCCCGGGCGGCGGCGATCCGCTCCCGCTCGCCGTCCCCCGGCGGCAGCTCGCGCCGCACGCCCGTGGAGTAGTCGAGGACCCGCTCCGGCAGGAGCCCGATCAGACCGGTCGCCGGGGCGTGGCCGTCGGGACCCTCCGGGCCGTGCACCGGCAGGTGGAGGGGGAGGACGGCGTCGGGGTCGTCACGGCCGAAGAGCCCGGCGCAGACCCCGGTCAGCTCCTCGAAGCCGGTCCGGGCCGTGTCGAGGTGGGTGACGACGATGGCCCGGGGCATGCCGACGGCCGCGCACTCCTCCCAGACCATCCGGGTGGAGGCGGCGACCGCGTCGGCCTCCTGGGCGGCCGAGACGACGAAGAGGGCCGCGTCCGCCGCGCGCAGACCGGCCCTCAGCTCTCCGACGAAGTCGGCGTACCCGGGGGTGTCGAGCAGATTGATCTTGAAGCCCTCCCAGCCGATCGGCACGAGGGAGAGCTGGACGGAGCGGTGCTGGCGGTGCTCGATCTCGTCGTGGTCGGAGACGGTCGCGCCGTCCTCGACCCGGCCGGCCCGGCCCAGGGCCCCGGCGGTCTGCGCGAGCGCCTCGACGAGCGTCGTCTTGCCCGATCCGCTGTGGCCGACCAGCACCACGTTCCGTACCTCCGAGGGCCGGTCGGCCGTCGGTGCCCTGCCGGCGGCTCCGGCGGGGGTGTGCGCCTTGTCGCCCATGATTCCTCCCGGCTGCGAGGCGGTGAGGGGTGCGCGGGCGCGGGGGAGTGGCATCGCGGTGCGGCTCCGGCGGTGCCCGCGGGGTGCTCCTTCGAGCTTCGCACCGGTGCCGGGACGCGTCCATCCGTCGTACACCGGCGGGCCCCCACGGGTGGGCCGACGCGGCGGGACGGGTGCGCTCCCGTGCGGCGACGGGCGCGTGGCTACGATGGGTGAGCCGGTGGTCATGGGACCGCGCGGCCCGCCGAAACCTCGGGAAGGCCATGCTGAACAAGTACGCGCGTGCGTTTTTTACGCGTGTCCTCACACCGTTCGCCGCGTTTCTGCTCCGCCGGGGGGTCAGCCCCGACGCCGTCACCCTGATCGGCACGGCGGGAGTGGTCGCCGGCGCTCTGGTCTTCTTCCCCAGGGGCGAGTTCTTCTGGGGCACGATCGTGATCACGCTCTTCGTCTTCTCCGACCTCGTCGACGGCAACATGGCCCGGCAGGCCGGGATCTCCAGCCGCTGGGGCGCCTTCCTGGACTCGACCCTCGACCGGGTCGCCGACGGGGCGATCTTCGGCGGCTTCGCCCTCTGGTACGCGGGCAAGGGCGCCGACGACGTGCTGTGCGCGGTGTCGATCTTCTGCCTGGCGAGCGGCCAGGTCGTCTCGTACACCAAGGCGCGTGGTGAATCGATCGGCCTGCCGGTCGCGGTCAACGGCCTGGTCGAGCGGGCCGAGCGGCTGGTGATCTCGCTGGTCGCCGCCGGTCTCGCCGGGCTGCACGCCTTCGGCGTGCCCGGCGTCGACGTGCTGCTGCCGATCGCGCTGTGGATCGTGGCCGCCGGCTCGGCCGTGACCCTGGGGCAGCGGGTCGTGACGGTACGCAGGGAAGCCGCGGAGGCGGACGCCGCCGCGACGGCGGAGGGGAGCGGAGCGGCATCGTGAGCGGAGCCAGGGAGAAACTGACGGACGGCCTGTACGGGCTCGGGTGGGCGGCGGTCAAGAAGCTCCCGGAGCCGGTGGCCAGGGCACTGGGCCGGAAGATCGCCGACACCGTGTGGAAGCGGCGCGGCAAGGGCGTGCTGCGCCTGGAGGCCAACCTCGCGCGCGTGGTGCCGGACGCCACGCCCGAGCGGCTCGCCGAGCTGTCGAAGGCCGGCATGCGCTCGTACATGCGCTACTGGATGGAGTCCTTCCGGCTGCCCGCCTGGAGCCGCGAGCGGGCCGCGAACGGCTTCGCCCCCAAGGACGTGCACCACCTGAAGGACGCGCTCGCCTCCGGCCGGGGCGTCATCCTCGCCCTGCCCCACATGGGCAACTGGGACCTGGCCGGCGTGTGGGTGACCCGCGCGCTCGGCGTGCCCTTCACCACCGTCGCCGAGCGGCTCAAGCCCGAGTCGCTGTACGACCGCTTCGTCGCCTACCGCGAGTCCCTCGGCATGGAGGTGCTGCCGCACACCGGCGGCGCCGCCTTCGGCACCCTCGCCCGCCGGCTGCGCGCCGGCGGCCTGGTCTGCCTGGTCGCCGACCGGGACCTGTCCGCCTCCGGCGTCGAGGTCTCCTTCTTCGGCGAGCCCGTCCGGATGCCCGCGGGCCCGGCCATGCTCGCGCTGCAGACCGACTCGCTGCTGCTGCCGGTGACCCTCTGGTACGACGACTCCGACGTCATGCGGGGGCAGGTCCACGCGCCTCTCGACGCCCCCGAGTCAGGTACCCGGGCCGAGAAGACGTCCCTCATGACACAGGCCCTCGCCGACGTCTTCGCCGGGGGCATCGCGGACCACCCGGAGGACTGGCACATGCTCCAGCGCCTCTGGCTGGCCGACCTGGAGGAGCGCACGCCGTGAGGATCGGCATCGTCTGCCCGTACTCCTGGGACGTACCGGGCGGCGTCCAGTTCCACATCCGCGACCTCGCGGAGCACCTGATCCGGCTCGGGCACGAGGTCTCCGTCCTCGCCCCCGCCGACGACGAGACCCCGCTGCCGCCGTACGTGGTCTCCGCCGGCCGGGCCGTGCCCGTCTCGTACAACGGCTCGGTGGCCCGGCTCAGCTTCGGCTTCCTGTCGGCCGCGCGGGTCCGCCGCTGGCTGCACGACGGCACCTTCGACGTCGTCCACATCCACGAGCCGACCTCGCCCTCGCTGGGACTGCTCACCTGCTGGGCGGCGCAGGGCCCGATCGTGGCCACCTTCCACACCTCGAACCCGCGCTCGCGGGCGATGATCGCCGCGTACCCGATCCTCCAGCCCGCGCTGGAGAAGATCAGCGCGCGGATCGCGGTCAGCGAGTACGCGCGCCGGACCCTGGTCGAGCACCTCGGCGGGGACGCGGTCGTCATCCCCAACGGCGTCGACGTCGGCTTCTTCGCCGGCGCCGAGCCGAAGGCGGAGTGGCAGGGCGAGACGCTGGGCTTCATCGGGCGGATCGACGAGCCCCGCAAGGGCCTGCCGGTGCTGATGAAGGCGCTGCCCCGGATCCTCACCGAGCGGCCCGGCGCCCGCCTCCTGGTCGCCGGCCGCGGCGACGAGGAGGAGGCGGTGGCCTCGCTGCCGCGCGAGATGCGCTCCCGGGTGGAGTTCCTCGGCATGGTCAGCGACGAGGACAAGGCGCGGCTGCTGCGCAGCGTGGACGTGTACGTGGCCCCCAACACCGGCGGCGAGTCCTTCGGGATCATCCTCGTCGAGGCGATGTCGGCCGGCGCGCCGGTCCTCGCCGCCGACCTGGACGCCTTCGCGCAGGTCCTCGACCAGGGCGCGGCGGGCGAACTCTTCGCCAACGAGGACGCGGACGCGCTCGCGGAGGCGGCGGTCCGGCTGCTCGGCGACCCCGTCCGCCGCGCCGAGCTCAGCGCCCGCGGCTCGGCCCACGTACGCCGCTTCGACTGGTCCACGGTCGGCGCGGACGTCCTGGCCGTCTACGAGACGGTCACGGACGGCGCGGCGGCGGTCGACACGGACGAGAAGACGAGCGGCCTGCGCGCCCGCCTGGGCCTGTAGCCGGGCCGCGTCCCGTGCGTGGCGCACGTGGGGTGCGGGTCCGGGCACCGGCGCGGAGGCACCCGCGGGGGGTGCCGTTCCGTTGTGCCCGTTCCGCTCCCAGCGGAACGACCGCCCGCGACGGGGGCCGGGCGAGGACCCTGCTCGCATGATCGACGTCACGCGACTCGACCTCGGGTCCTTCACCCGCCCCGCCGAGGAGTACGGCGGCACCCACGCGCGCGTGGAACCGGCCCTGGCGTACCTCGTCCGCCACCCCTCCGGCACCCTCCTCTTCGACACGGGCATGGGCGAGGGCTCGCCCGAGACCGACGCCCACTACCGGATCGTCCGCCGTCCCCTCACCGTCCCGCCCGCCGCCGTGGACCTCCTCGTCAACTGCCACCTGCACTTCGACCACATCGGCGGCAACCAGCGCTTCCCCGGCGTCCCCGCCCTCGTCCAGCGCGCCGAACTCGCCACCGCGCGGGCGGGCGGCTACACGATCGACTCCCTCCTCCCCGGGGTCGCCTGGAAGGAGATCGACGGCGAGCACGAGATCGCGCCCGGCGTGCGGATCGTGCCGACGCCCGGGCACGTCGACGGGCACCAGTCGCTCGTCCTCGACCACGGCGACCGCCTGACGGTCCTCGCGGGGCAGGCGTACGACACGGCGGGCGACTTCGGGACGCCGCGCCGGCCCTGGCTCGGCCGGCTCGCCGCGCTCGCGGACGGGCGGCCGGTCCGTGTCCTGTTCGCCCACGACCACCACCTTTGGGAAGGGGTGCTGCCGCCGCCCCGGTAGCCTGTGCGCCCGTGACCGAAACCCTGATCTGGACCGTCGTCGCGCTGGTTTTCATCGGCGTCTACCTCAGCTGGACCGCCGGACGGCTCGACCGGCTGCACACCCGCATCGACGCCGCGCGCGCCGCGCTCGACGCGCAGCTGCTGCGGAGGGCCTCGGTCACCCAGGAACTGGCCACCTCCGGCGTCCTCGACCCGGCCGCCTCGATCGTCCTGTACGAGGCCGCGCACGCGGCCCGGCAGGCCGAGGAGGACCACCGGGAGGTCGCGGAGAGCGAGCTGAGCCAGGCCCTGCGGGCGGTCTTCGGCGAGCCCGAGCAGGTCGAGCTGGTGCGGGCGGCGCCCGGCGGGGAGGAGGCAGCGGGGGAGCTGGCCGCCGCCGTCCGCCGCGTCCCGATGGCCCGCCGCTTCCACAACGACGCCGTACGGGCCGCCCGCGCCCTGCGCCGGCACCGCAAGGTCCGCTGGTTCCGGCTCGCGGGCCACGCGCCCTTCCCGATGGCCTTCGAAATGGATGACGAGCCCCCGGTGGCCCTGGCCGATCGTCCCTCCTGAGCCCCTCCGGCCTCGGATTCCCGCGAAAACGAGCCACCGCCTCTCCATTGGCCCTTGATGTGGACCGTTCGTGGCCTGTTTCCTCGCTCTAGTCGTCAACGTCCCGTTGAACCCGTTGTCACGAGTGAGGTTTCCGTGTCCAGCTCCACCACCCCCCAGACCCCCGAGACCGGCACCGCCCGCGTGAAGCGCGGCATGGCCGAGCAGCTCAAGGGCGGCGTGATCATGGACGTGGTCAACGCCGAGCAGGCGAAGATCGCCGAGGACGCCGGCGCCGTGGCCGTCATGGCCCTGGAGCGGGTCCCCGCGGACATCCGCAAGGACGGCGGCGTGGCCCGCATGTCCGACCCGAACATGATCGAGGAGATCATCGGCGCGGTCTCCATCCCGGTGATGGCCAAGTCCCGCATCGGCCACTTCGTCGAGGCCCAGGTCCTCCAGTCCCTCGGCGTCGACTACATCGACGAGTCCGAGGTCCTCACCCCGGCCGACGAGATCAACCACTCCGACAAGTGGGCCTTCACCACCCCCTTCGTCTGCGGCGCCACCAACCTGGGCGAGGCCCTGCGCCGCATCGCCGAGGGCGCGGCCATGATCCGCTCCAAGGGCGAGGCCGGCACCGGCAACGTCGTCGAGGCCGTCCGCCACCTGCGCCAGATCAAGAACGAGATCGCCAAGCTGCGCGGCTTCGACAACAACGAGCTGTACGCCGCCGCCAAGGAGCTGCGCGCCCCGTACGAGCTCGTCAAGGAGGTCGCCGAGCTCGGCAAGCTGCCCGTCGTCCTCTTCTCCGCCGGTGGCGTCGCCACCCCGGCCGACGCCGCGCTGATGCGCCAGCTCGGCGCCGAGGGCGTCTTCGTCGGCTCCGGCATCTTCAAGTCCGGCGACCCGGCCAAGCGCGCCGCCGCCATCGTGAAGGCCACCACCTTCTACGACGACCCGAAGGTCATCGCGGACGCCTCCCGCAACCTCGGCGAGGCCATGGTCGGCATCAACTGCGACACCCTCCCCGAGGCCGAGCGCTACGCCAACCGGGGCTGGTAAGCACCGATGAGCAGCACCACCCCCGTGATCGGTGTCCTGGCCCTCCAGGGCGACGTCCGGGAGCACCTGATCGCCCTGGCCGCGGCGGACGCCGTGGCCAGGCCGGTCCGGCGCCCCGAAGAGCTCGCCGAGGTCGACGGCCTGGTCCTCCCCGGCGGCGAGTCCACCACCATCTCCAAGCTGGCCGTCCTCTTCGGCCTCATGGAGCCGGTCCGCGAGCGGATCGCCGCGGGCATGCCGGTGTACGGCACCTGCGCCGGCCTGATCATGCTCGCCGACAAGATCCTCGACCCGCGCTCGGGCCAGGAGACCTTCGGCGGCATCGACATGATCGTGCGCCGCAACGCCTTCGGGCGGCAGAACGAGTCCTTCGAGGCGGCCGTCGCCGTCGACGGGATCGAGGACGGCCCGGTCGAGGGCGTCTTCATCCGGGCCCCCTGGGTGGAGTCCGTCGGCGCCCGGACCGAGGTGCTCGCCGAGCACGGCGGCCACATCGTCGCCGTGCGGCAGGGCAACGCCCTGGCCACCTCGTTCCACCCGGAGCTCACCGGTGACCACCGGATCCACCGGCTCTTCGTCGACATGGTGCGCGCCGAGGGGTGAACGAGTCCCGGTAGGATCACTGGGGTTCGTTCAAGAAAATGGTTACGCGAAGGAGACAGGCAGATGTCCGGCCACTCTAAATGGGCTACGACGAAGCACAAGAAGGCCGTGATCGACGCCAAGCGCGGCAAGCTCTTCGCGAAGCTGATCAAGAACATCGAGGTCGCGGCCCGCACCGGCGGCGCCGACCCCGATGGCAACCCCACCCTCTTCGACGCCATCCAGAAGGCCAAGAAGCAGTCGGTGCCGAACAAGAACATCGACTCCGCGGTCAAGCGCGGCGGCGGCCTGGAGGCCGGCGGCGTCGACTACCAGACGATCATGTACGAGGGCTACGGCCCGAACGGCGTCGCGGTGCTCATCGAGTGCCTCACCGACAACCGCAACCGCGCCGCCTCCGACGTGCGCGTGGCCATGACCCGCAACGGCGGCTCGATGGCCGACCCGGGCTCCGTCTCGTACCTGTTCAACCGCAAGGGCGTCGTCGTGCTCCCCAAGGGCGAGCGGTCCGAGGACGACATCCTGGAGATCGTCCTCGACGCGGGCGCCGAGGAGGTCAACGACCTCGGCGAGAGCTTCGAGGTCGTCAGCGAGGCCACCGACCTGGTCGCGGTCCGCACCGCGCTCCAGGAGGCCGGCGTCGAGTACGACTCGGCCGAGTCCAGCTTCGTCCCGACCATGCAGGTCGAGCTCGACGAGGAGGGCGCCCGGAAGATGTTCAAGCTGATCGACGCCCTGGAGGACAGCGACGACGTGCAGAACGTCTTCGCCAACTTCGACGTCAGTGACGAGGTCATGGCCAAGGTCGACGCCTGACCGAGAGCGTTTCCCCGCAGCGGGCCGACGGGACACACCCCGTCGGCCCGCTGCGTTGTCAGTGGCGGCGGATAGCCTGCACAAACAGACTTGCGAGCAGGGGAGAGCGGCGTGCGCGTACTCGGTGTGGACCCGGGACTCACCCGGTGCGGCGTCGGCGTCGTCGAAGGCGTCGCCGGCCGGCCGCTCACCATGCTTGGCGTGGGCGTGGTCCGGACCCCCGCCGACGCCGACATCGGCCTCCGGCTCGTCGGCATCGAGCGCGGCATCGAGGAGTGGCTCGACCGCTACCAGCCCGAACTGGTCGCCGTGGAGCGCGTGTTCAGCCAGCACAACGTACGGACGGTGATGGGCACCGCCCAGGCCAGCGCCGTCGCCATGCTCTGCGCCTCCCGGCGCGGCATCCCCGTCGCCCTGCACACCCCCAGCGAGGTCAAGGCCGCCGTCACCGGCTCCGGCCGCGCCGACAAGGCCCAGGTCGGCGCCATGGTCACCCGGCTGCTGAGGCTCTCCGCCCCGCCCAAGCCGGCCGACGCGGCCGACGCCCTCGCCCTCGCCATCTGCCACATCTGGCGCGCCCCCGCCCAGAACCGCCTCCAGCAGGCCGTCGCCCTGCACGCCTCGAAAGGCCGCCCGTCATGATCGCCTTCGTCAGCGGCCCGGTGGCCGCCCTCGCCCCCACGACCGCCGTCGTCGAGGTCGGCGGCGTCGGCATGGCCGTCCACTGCACGCCGAACACCATCGCCGGCCTGCGCGTCGGCGAGCACGCCCGGCTCGCCACCTCCCTCGTCGTCCGGGAGGACTCCCTCACCCTGTACGGCTTCGCGGACGACGACGAGCGCCAGGTCTTCGAGCTGCTCCAGACCGCCAGCGGCGTCGGACCCCGGCTCGCCCAGGCCATGCTCGGCGTGCACAGCCCCGACGCGCTGCGCCTCGCCGTCTCCACCGGCGACGAGAAGGCGCTCACCGCCGTCCCCGGCATCGGCAAGAAGGGCGCCCAGAAACTGCTCCTGGAGCTGAAGGACAAGCTCGGCAGCCCGCTGGGCAGCAGCGGACTCGTCGGCCAGCAGCGCGCCGTCGCCGCCGGCCCCGCCCCCTGGACCGAGCAGCTGACCGCCGCCCTCGTCGGCCTCGGCTACGCGAGCCGCGAGGCCGAGGAGGCCGTCGCCGCCGTCACCCCGCAGGCCGAGGCCGCGCTCGCGGAGACCGGCTCCGCGCCCGTGCCCCAGCTGCTGCGGGCCGCCCTCCAGACGCTCAACCGCGCCCGCTGACCGCCCGCAGACCCTCCCGTACGAAGGAAGACACCACGTGAACCGGTACGACGAGACGGCGCCCGCCCCCGAGGAGCGGATCGTCGGCGCCGCGGCCGAGGGCGACGACCAGGCCGTCGAGGCCGCCCTGCGTCCCAAGGACCTCGGCGAGTTCATCGGCCAGGAGAAGGTCCGCCAGCAGCTCGACCTCGTCCTCAAGGCCGCCCGCCAGCGCGGCGCCACCGCCGACCACGTGCTGCTCTCCGGCGCCCCCGGCCTCGGCAAGACCACCCTGTCGATGATCATCGCCGCGGAGATGAACGCGCCGATCAGGATCACCTCCGGCCCCGCCATCCAGCACGCCGGCGACCTCGCCGCGATCCTCTCCTCCCTCCAGGAGGGCGAGATCCTCTTCCTCGACGAGATCCACCGGATGTCCCGGCCCGCCGAGGAGATGCTCTACATGGCGATGGAGGACTTCCGCGTCGACGTCATCGTCGGCAAGGGCCCCGGCGCCACCGCCATCCCCCTCGACCTGCCGCCCTTCACCCTGGTCGGCGCCACCACCCGGGCCGGACTGCTGCCGCCGCCGCTCCGCGACCGCTTCGGCTTCACCGCCCACATGGAGTTCTACGAGCCGCACGAGCTGGAGCGGGTCGTGACCCGCTCGGCCGGACTCCTCGACGTGGAGATCGACCCCGCCGGCGCCGCCGAGATCGCCGGCCGCTCCCGCGGCACCCCCCGCATCGCCAACCGGCTGCTGCGCCGCGTCCGCGACTACGCCCAGGTGAAGGCCGACGGAGTGGTCACCCGCGAGATCGCCGCCGCCGCCCTCGGCGTGTACGAGGTGGACGGCCGCGGCCTCGACCGCCTCGACCGGGCCGTCCTCGAAGCCCTGCTGAAGCTCTTCGGCGGCGGCCCCGTCGGCCTGTCCACCCTCGCCGTCGCCGTGGGGGAGGAGCGCGAGACCGTCGAGGAGGTCGCCGAACCCTTCCTCGTACGGGAGGGCCTGCTGGCCCGCACCCCCCGCGGCCGGGTCGCCACGCCCGCCGCGTGGGCCCACCTCGGACTGGTTCCGCCGCAGGCGGCGGGCCCGGCCGGAGCGCCCGGAGCAGCGGGATCGGGACAACCGGGGCTGTTCGGTCCCTGAGACCGCTGTGACGGGTGGTGACGGCGCGGAGTCTCGCCCGACCAGGAACCACGGTGCCATGCTGGGCGTTGTTCCATCGATGCGGACTCGCCTAGACTCCGCCGATGCCGCCCTTTCTGGTCGGCGTACCCACCCCCGAAGATCAGGCCGCGGGTTCTCCGTGACCGTGCGAAGGATTTCCGTCCCGTGAATAACATCGGCATGCTCCTCCCCTTCATCGTGCTCATCGGGGCGATGTTCCTGATGACCCGCTCCGCCAAGAAGAAGCAGCAGCAGGCCGCGGAGATGCGCAACCAGATGCAGCCCGGCACCGGCGTACGCACGATCGGGGGAATGTACGCCACCGTCAAGGAGATCCAGGACGAGACCGTCCTCCTGGAGGTCGCGCCCGGCGTGCACGCCGTCTACGCGAAGAACGCGATCGGCGCGGTCCTCGACGACGCCGAGTACAACCGGATCGTCCACGGTGACGACGAGACCGAGGCCGACGCGGAGACCGTCGTCCCGGACGACGCCTCCTCTCTGACCGAGGCCGCCGGCACCGACGCCCCCAAGGCCGATCTGACGAAGAAGTCGGACGCGGCCGAGGCCGAGGTCGAGAAGGACGGCAAGGCCGACGGCGAGACCGAGGCGAAGTAAGTCGCACCCGGCACCGCGGCCCACGCCCGACCGGCGTGGCCGCGGTGCCGGGGACGGTCCGACGTCTGCGGGGGACGGTCCCCACACACACTTCGTGGCCTCCGTGCGCCCACCCGGCGCCCGGACGGTTTGACAGGGAGAAACGACAGGTGGCAGCACCGAAGAAGGGCCGAAGGCCGGTGGGGGGACAGAGCCGGCCGGGCCGCGCCCTGGCACTCATCCTCATCGCCATGGTCGCGCTCACCGGCGGCATGTTCTGGTCGGGGCACACCACCCCGCGCCTCGGCATCGACCTCGCCGGCGGCACGTCGATCACGCTCAAGGCCAAGGCCGAGCCCGGCCAGGAGTCCGCGGTCAACGAGACCAACATGAACACGGCGGTCGGCATCATCGAGCGCCGCGTCAACGGTCTCGGCGTCTCCGAGGCCGAGGTCCAGACGCAGGGCCGCGAGAACATCATCGTCAACATCCCCAAGGGGACGAACGAGAAGCAGGCCCGCGAGCAGGTCGGCACCACCGCCCAGCTCTACTTCCGGCCCGTGCTGACGGTCGCGGCCGCCGCGCCGGAGACCGCGCCGACGGCGACCCCCTCGGGTTCGGCCACGCCGAAGCCGTCCGCCTCCGCCTCGGTGGGCGAGAAGAAGCCGGCCACGCCGACCGCCACCGCCTCCACCCAGGGCCGCGCCCTCTCCGAGGCCCTCAAGGCCCCGAACGCCACCGGCACGCCCACCCCCACCGGCTCCGCCTCCGGCACGCCGAAGGCGAGCGCCACGCCGAAGCCGAGCGGCACCCCGCAGGCGACCCCGTCCGCGGACGCGTCCACCGCCGCGCTCCAGCAGAAGTTCGCCTCCCTGAACTGCCTGGACCCCAAGCAGCGCGCCGCCGCCGCGGCGGGCACCAAGCCGACCGACACCATCGTCGCCTGCGGCAAGAACGCGATCGACCAGTGGGAGAAGTACCTCCTCGGTCCCGCCGAGGTCGAGGGCCGTGACGTCGACGACGCCAAGGCCGCCATCGACCAGCAGACCGGCCAGTGGATCGTGGACATGGAGTTCACGGACGCCGGCTCGAAGAAGTTCCAGTCGATCACCAGCAAGCTCTCGCAGCAGGCCGAGCCGCAGAACCAGTTCGCGATCGTCCTCGACGGCGAGGTCGTCTCGGCGCCCCGCGTCCAGACCACGCTGAGCGCCAACGCGCAGATCTCCGGCAGCTTCAACCAGCAGTCCGCCCAGGACCTCGGCAACATCCTCGCCTACGGTGCCCTGCCGCTCTCCTTCGACACCCAGAGCGTCGACACCGTCACCGCCGCCCTCGGCGGCGAGCAGCTGGAGGCCGGTCTCATCGCCGGCGCCATCGGCCTCGCCCTGGTCGTCATCTACCTGGTGGTCTACTACCGCGGCCTGTCGTTCATCGCGATCCTCAGCCTCGGCGTCTCCGCCCTGCTCACCTACGTGATCATGGCCCTGCTCGGCCCCGCCATCGGCTTCGCGCTGAACCTGCCGGCCGTCTGCGGCGCCATCGTCGCCATCGGCATCACCGCGGACTCGTTCATCGTCTACTTCGAGCGCATCCGCGACGAGATCCGCGAGGGCCGCACCCTCCGCCCGGCCGTCGAGCGCGCCTGGCCGCGCGCCCGCCGCACCATCCTGGTCTCCGACTTCGTGTCGTTCCTGGCCGCGGCCGTGCTCTTCATCGTCACCGTCGGCAAGGTCCAGGGCTTCGCGTTCACGCTCGGCCTGACCACCCTGCTCGACGTCGTCGTGGTGTTCCTCTTCACCAAGCCGGTGATGACCCTGCTCGCCCGCACGAAGTTCTTCGGCAACGGCCACAAGCTGTCCGGCCTGGACCCGAAGAGCCTCGGCGCCAAGCCGCCGCTGCGCCGTACCCGCCGTACCGCCCCCGCCGCCGGCGCCGCCGGCGCCGTCGAACCGAAGGAGGCGTGAGATGTCGAAGCTCGGCGATCTCGGCGCCCGGCTCCACCGCGGTGAGGTCGGCTACGACTTCATCGGCAACCGCAAGATCTGGTACGGCCTCTCCGTCCTGATCACCATCACGGCCATCGTCGCCCTGGCCGTCCGCGGCCTCAACATGGGCATCGAGTTCCAGGGCGGCGCCGTCTTCACCACCCCGAAGACGGACGTCACCGTCAGCCAGGCCACGGAGTACGCGGAGGAGGCCTCCGGCCACGACGCGATCGTCCAGCAGCTCGGCAACGGCTCGCTGCGCATCCAGGTCGGCGGCCTCGACACCGAGCAGTCCGACAAGGTCCGCACCCAGCTGGCCGAGGACCTGAACCTCCCCGAGGACAAGATCGCCGCCGAGCTGGTCGGCCCCAGCTGGGGCGAGCAGATCGCCAACAAGGCGTGGACCGGCCTCGGCGTCTTCATGATCCTCGTGGTGATCTACCTGGCCATCGCCTTCGAGTGGAGAATGGCCGTGGCGGCGCTGATCGCGCTGATTCACGACCTCACCATCACCGTCGGCATCTACTCGCTGGTGGGCTTCGAGGTCACGGTCGGCACGGTGATCGGTCTGCTGACCATCCTCGGTTACTCGCTGTACGACACGGTCGTCGTCTTCGACTCCCTCAAGGAACAGACGAAGGACCTCACGAAGCAGACCCGCTTCACCTACAGCGAGATGGCCAACCGCTCGATCAACGGCACCCTGGTCCGCTCCATCAACACCACCGTCGTGGCGCTGCTGCCCGTCGCGGGCCTGCTCTTCATCGGCGGCGGCGTCCTCGGCGCCGGCATGCTGAACGACATCTCGCTGTCGCTCTTCGTCGGTCTGGCCGCCGGTGCCTACTCCTCGATCTTCATCGCCACCCCGCTCGTCGCCGACCTCAAGGAGCGCGAGCCGGCGGTGAAGGCGCTGAGGAAGCGCGTCCTGGCCAAGCGCGCCGCCGCCGCCCGCGGCGAGGACGGCCCGGACGCGGCCGAGGCCGCCGTGGTCGGCCCGCGCGCCGCCCGCCGGGGCCGCGCCGAGGAGCGCCGCGGATGACGGCCGGGACCCAGGACGTGACCGGCCTGCTGCTCAGCCGGATCCGTGACGTCCCCGACTACCCGAAGCCGGGCGTGCTGTTCAAGGACATCACCCCGCTGCTCGCGGACCCGGAGGCGTTCACCGCCCTCACCGACGCCCTCGCCGCCCTCTGCTCCGCGCAGGGCGCGACGAAGATCGTCGGCCTGGAGGCCCGCGGCTTCATCCTCGCCGCGCCGGTCGCCGTCCGCGCGGGCCTGGGCTTCGTCCCGGTCCGCAAGGCCGGCAAGCTGCCCGGGGCCACGCTCCGGCAGGCGTACGAGCTGGAGTACGGCACCGCCGAGATCGAGGTGCACGCCGAGGACCTGGCCGCGGGCGACCGCGTCATGGTCATCGACGACGTCCTCGCCACCGGCGGCACCGCCGAGGCATCCCTCGAACTGATCCGCCGCGCGGGCGCCGAGGTCGCGGGCGTCGCGGTCCTCATGGAGCTGGGCTTCCTCCCGGGCCGGGCCCGCCTGGAGCCCGCCCTCCGGGGCGCTCCGCTCACCGCGCTCCTCACCGTCTGAGGCACCCGTCCGGAAGGGATCCATCGGATTCCGGCCAAGGGCGCCCCGGGAATTCCCGGGGCGCCCTTCGCGTTTGCCCCGGTACGTCCCCGGAAGGGGCCGGGGAGGCGTCCCCTCGGGCCCCGTCCGTCCCCCGGGCACGTGAGCACGGGGCGTCATGGCTCGATACGATGGCCTTTCCGGGCCTGACCGGGGGACCCGGAACCTCCCCCAGACCCCGTCCGGGGGGACCCCAGAGGAGCGCTCTTTGCCAGACGAGGCCCAGTCACTCTCCGCCGCGCAGCCCGACCCCCAGGCCGACCGGGCCGCGCAGGGGACCGGCACGCCCCAGGACAAGCCCGCGGAGACCAGGCCCAAGCCTGCTGCGCCCGCTCCCGCACCGGCCCCCGCGCCCGCCCGCTCCGGCGGCTCCTCCAACCGGGTGCGCGCCCGCCTCGCCCGGCTCGGCGTGCAGCGCTCGTCGCCGTACAACCCGGTCCTCGAACCCCTGCTGCGGATCGTCCGCTCCAACGACCCCAAGATCGAAACGGCGACTTTGCGCCAGATCGAGCGGGCCTACCAGGTCGCGGAGCGCTGGCACCGCGGCCAGAAGCGCAAGAGCGGCGACCCGTACATCACCCACCCGCTCGCCGTCACCACCATCCTCGCCGAGCTCGGCATGGACCCGGCGACGCTGATGGCCGGCCTCCTCCACGACACCGTCGAGGACACCGAGTACGGCCTGGAGGACCTCCGCCGCGACTTCGGCGACCAGGTCACGCTCCTCGTCGACGGCGTCACCAAGCTCGACAAGGTCCGGTTCGGCGAGGCCGCGCAGGCCGAGACCGTCCGCAAGATGGTCGTCGCCATGGCCAAGGACCCGCGCGTCCTGGTCATCAAGCTCGCCGACCGCCTGCACAACATGCGCACCATGCGCTACCTCAAGCGGGAGAAGCAGGAGAAGAAGGCCCGCGAGACCCTGGAGATCTACGCCCCGCTGGCCCACCGGCTGGGCATGAACACCATCAAGTGGGAGCTGGAGGACCTCGCCTTCGCGATCCTCTACCCCAAGATGTACGACGAGATCGTCCGGCTCGTCGCCGAGCGCGCCCCCAAGCGGGACGAGTACCTCGCCATAGTGACCGACGAGGTCCAGGCCGACCTGCGCGCCGCCCGCATCAAGGCGACCGTCACCGGCCGCCCCAAGCACTACTACAGCGTCTACCAGAAGATGATCGTCCGCGGCCGGGACTTCGCGGAGATCTACGACCTGGTCGGCATCCGCGTCCTCGTGGACACCGTCCGCGACTGCTACGCGGCCCTCGGCACCGTCCACGCGCGATGGAACCCGGTCCCCGGCCGGTTCAAGGACTACATCGCGATGCCGAAGTTCAACATGTACCAGTCGCTGCACACGACGGTCATCGGCCCCAACGGCAAGCCCGTCGAGCTGCAGATCCGCACCTTCGACATGCACCGGCGCGCCGAGTACGGCATCGCCGCCCACTGGAAGTACAAGCAGGAGGCCGTCGCCGGCGCCTCCAAGGTGCGCACCGACGTGCCGAAGAAGACCGGCAAGGACGACCACCTCAACGACATGGCGTGGCTGCGCCAGCTGCTCGACTGGCAGAAGGAGACCGAGGACCCGGGCGAGTTCCTGGAGTCCCTCCGCTTCGACCTCTCGCGCAACGAGGTCTTCGTCTTCACGCCCAAGGGCGACGTCATCGCGCTGCCCGCCGGCGCCACCCCCGTCGACTTCTCCTACGCCGTCCACACCGAGGTCGGCCACCGCACGATAGGCGCGCGGGTGAACGGGCGGCTCGTACCGCTCGAATCCACCCTCGACAACGGCGACCTGGTCGAGGTCTTCACCTCCAAGGCCCCCGGCGCCGGCCCCTCCCGCGACTGGCTGGGCTTCGTCAAGTCCCCGCGCGCCCGCAACAAGATCCGCGCCTGGTTCTCCAAGGAGCGCCGGGACGAGGCCATCGAGCAGGGCAAGGACGCCATCGCGCGGGCCATGCGCAAGCAGAACCTGCCGATCCAGCGGATCCTCACCGGCGACTCCCTCGTCACCCTCGCCCACGAGCTGCGCTACAACGACATCTCCTCGCTGTACGCGGCGATCGGCGAGGGCCACGTCACCGCCCAGTCCATCGTGCAGAAACTGGTGCAGGCGCTCGGCGGGGAGGAGGCCGCCACCGAGGACATCGAGGAGGCCGCCCCGCCCACCCGCGGCCGCTCCAAGCGGCGCTCCAACGCCGACCCGGGCGTCGTCGTCAAGGGCGTCGAGGACGTGTGGGTCAAGCTGGCCCGCTGCTGCACCCCCGTGCCCGGCGACCCGATCATCGGCTTCGTCACCCGCGGCAGCGGCGTCTCCGTCCACCGCAGCGACTGCGTCAACGTCGAGTCGCTCTCCCGGGAGCCGGAGCGGATCCTGGAGGTCGAGTGGGCCCCGACCCAGTCCTCGGTCTTCCTGGTCGCCATCCAGGTCGAGGCGCTGGACCGCTCCCGGCTCCTTTCCGACGTCACCCGGGTCCTCTCGGACCAGCACGTCAACATCCTCTCGGCGGCCGTCCAGACCTCCCGCGACCGGGTGGCCACCTCCCGCTTCACCTTCGAGATGGGCGACCCCAAGCACCTGGGCCACGTCCTCAAGGCGGTCCGGGGCGTGGAGGGCGTGTACGACGTCTACCGCGTGACGAGCGCGCGGCGCCCGTAGCCGGACGCGCGAGAAGGGCCCCCGGCGGGTGCCGGGGGCCCTTCTCGCGCTCGTGCGGGCGGGGTCTCAGCCGCCGAACTCCTGGAGGCCCTTCAGGGCCTGGTCCAGGAGGGCCTGGCGGCCTTCGAGCTCCTTGGTGAGCTTGTCGGCCTTGGCGTCGTTGCCGGCCGCGCGGGCGGCGTCGATCTGCCGGCGCAGCTTGTCGACGGCGTCCTGGAGCTGACCGGTCAGACCCGCGGCACGCGCGCGTGCCTCCGGGTTGGTCCGGCGCCACTCGGCCTCCTCGGCCTCCTGGATCGCCCGCTCCACCGCGTGCATCCGGCCCTCGACCTTCGGACGGGCGTCGCGCGGCACGTGGCCGATGGCCTCCCAGCGCTCGTTGACGGCGCGGAAGGCGGCGCGGGCGGCCTTCAGGTCCGTCACCGGGAGCAGCTTCTCCGCCTCGGCGGCGAGCTCCTCCTTCAGCTTGAGGTTCTCGGTCTGCTCCGCGTCGCGCTCGGCGAAGACCTCGGACCGGGCCGCGAAGAAGACGTCCTGGGCGCCGCGGAAGCGGTTCCACAGGTCGTCCTCGTGCTCGCGCTGCGCCCGGCCGGCGGCCTTCCAGTCGGCCATCAGCTCGCGGTAGCGGGCCGCGGTCGCACCCCAGTCGGTGGAGTTCTGCAGCGCCTCGGCCTCGGCGACCAGGCGCTCCTTGACCTTCCGGGCGTCCTCGCGCTGCGCGTCGAGCTGGGCGAAGTGGGCCTTGCGGCGCTTGGAGAAGGCCGAGCGGGCGTGCGAGAAGCGGTGCCACAGCTCGTCGTCGGACTTGCGGTCGAGCCGGGGAAGGCCCTTCCAGGTGTCCACGAGCGACCGCAGCCGCTCGCCGGCGGCCCGCCACTGCTCGCTCTGCGCCAGCTCCTCCGCCTCGGCGACCAGCGCCTCCTTGGCGGAACGCGCCTCGTCGGCCTGCTTGGCCTTCTGCGCCTTGCGCTCCTCGCGGCGCGACTCCACCGACTCCGCGAGCTTGTCCAGACGGGCGGCGAGCGCGGCCAGGTCGCCGACGGCGTGGTGCTCGTCGACCTGCTGCCGGATGTGCTCGATCGCCGTCTGGGCGTCCTTCGCCGAGAGGTCGGTGGTCTTCACCCGCTTCTCGAGGAGGCCGATCTCGACAACCAGGCCCTCGTACTTGCGCTCGAAGTAGGCCAGCGCCTCCTCGGGGGTGCCCGCCTGCCAGGATCCGACGACCTTCTCACCCTCGGCCGTCCGCACGTACACGGTGCCCGTCTCGTCGACACGGCCCCACGGGTCGCTGCTCACAGCGCCTCCTCACCATGATGCCCTCGTCGGGTGGTGACCCCCGGGCATCGTCCACAGTTTCTGGGCGGGCCTCGCCCGCCTTCCGCCGCGCGGCCGACGGATCGGACCACGCTGCACAACGCCAATCTAGGCGAACGGCGGCCCGGCTGTCCGCACTCAGCGCGACCGAAATTCCACGGTCACGCGGGTGCGGACCTCCGGACCGCCGTCCACGGAGCGCCCCGCCTCACTTCGCGGTGACGGTCGCCTTCTCGATGGTGACCGGCTTCTTGGGAGCGCCGTCGCCCTGGCCGCCCTCGGCCCCGGCCGCGCCGACCTTCTGCACCGCCGCCAGGCCGGCCGCGTCGATCGTGCCGAAGGGGGTGTACTGCGGCGGCAGCTTCGAGTCCTTGTAGACGAGGAAGAACTGCGAGCCGCCGGTGCCCGGCTGCCCGGTGTTGGCCATGGCGACCGTGCCCGCCTTGTACGTGACCTTGCCGTCGGCGCCGGGCTTGCCCAGGGCGCCGAGGTTCTCGTCCGGGATGGTGTAGCCGGGGCCGCCCATGCCGGTGCCCTCGGGGTCGCCGCACTGGAGCACGAAGATCCCGGCGGTGGTGAGCCGGTGGCACTTCGTGCCGTCGAAGTACTTCTTGTCGGCGAGGTGCTTGAAGGAGTTCACCGTGCGCGGGGTCTTCGCCGCGTCCATGGAGACGGTGATGTCGCCCTCGTTGGTCTTGAGGGCCATGGCGTACGTGCCCTTGGCCTCGATGCTCATCGCCGGCTCGCCGGAGGCCGTCTCCTCGGTGTTCTTGGAGTCGTTCCCGAGCAGCTGCACGGAGCCGTACACCGCGCCGCCGGCGGCCAGCACCACCGCCAGCGAGGCCGCGATCACGATGTTGCGGCGTTTGGCCTTGCGCTGGGCCTCGGCCCGCCGCTGCTGCTGCCGCGCGTACTTGTCCCTGGCGAGCTGCCGCCGCCGCTGATCGCTGGTGACCACCGGGTCCGCTCCTTGTCGGTCGTGTGTTCCTGTCCTGGCCGGATGTGCCCGTACCGTATACGGGTTGGCTGTGGAATACGCACCGCCGGTAGGCTCTGATCTGCTGCATTCCGCAAAGCCGCAGCCATCTGCCGGACGACACAGAAGGACGATCGTGCTGATTGCCGGGTTCCCCGCCGGGGCCTGGGGCACCAACTGCTACGTGGTCGCCCCCGCCGCAGGCGAGGAGTGCGTCATCGTCGACCCGGGCCACCAGGCCGCCCAGGGAGTCGAGGAGACGCTGAGGAAGCATCGGCTCAAGCCCGTCGCGGTGGTCCTCACCCATGGCCACATCGACCACGTGGCCTCCGTCGTCCCGGTCTGCGGCGCCCATGACGTACCCGCGTGGATCCACCCCGCCGACCGGTACATGATGAGCGACCCGGAGAAGGCCCTCGGCCGCTCCATCGGGATGCCCCTCATGGGCGAGCTGACCGTGGGCGAGCCGGACGACGTGCACGAGCTCACCGACGGCGCCGCGCTGAACCTCGCCGGCCTGGAGTTCTCCGTCGCGCACGCCCCCGGCCATACCAAGGGGTCGGTGACCTTCCGGACGCCGGAGACCCCGGAGGTCCCCTCCGTGCTCTTCTCCGGCGACCTGCTGTTCGCCGGCTCCATCGGCCGCACCGACCTGCCCGGCGGCGACATGGCCGAGATGCTCGAATCGCTGACCCGCGTGGTCCTGCCGCTCGACAACTCGACCGTCGTCCTGTCCGGCCACGGTCCCCAGACGACCATCGGCCAGGAGCGCGCCACCAACCCGTATCTGCGGCAGGTGGCCTCCGGCCTCGGGAGCGAGGACGCTCCCCGACGAGGAATGTGACGAGACCTTCGTGAGCACCTTTCAGGCCCCCAAGGGCACGTACGACCTGATCCCCCCGCGCTCCGCCGTCTTCCTGGCGGTCCGCGACACGATCGCCACCCAGGTGAGGAACGCCGGCTACGGCTACGTCGAGACCCCCGGCTTCGAAGACGTGAACCTCTTCGCCCGCGGCGTCGGCGAGTCCACCGACATCGTCACCAAGGAGATGTACACCCTCACCACGAAGGGCGGCGACCAGCTCGCCCTCCGCCCCGAGGGCACCGCCTCCGTGCTGCGCGCGGCCCTCCAGGCCAACCTGCACAAGCAGGGCAACCTGCCGGTCAAGCTCTGGTACTCGGGCTCGTACTACCGCTACGAGCGGGCGCAGGCCGGCCGCTACCGCCACTTCTCGCAGGTCGGCGCCGAGGCGATCGGCGCCGAGGACCCGGCGCTCGACGCCGAGCTGATCATCCTGGCCGACCAGGCGTACCGGTCCCTCGGCCTGCGCCAGTACCGCATCCTGCTGAACTCGCTCGGCGACAAGGAGTGCCGCCCCGTCTACCGCGAGGCCCTGCAGACCTTCCTGCGCGGCCTCGACCTCGACGAGGAGACCCTGCGCCGCGCCGAGATCAACCCGCTGCGGGTCCTCGACGACAAGCGCGCCGACGTGCAGAAGCAGCTCGTCGACGCGCCGCTGCTCCGCGACTACCTGTGCGACGCCTGCAAGGCGTACCACGAGCAGGTCCGCGAGCTGATCACCGCCGCCGGCGTGGTCTTCGAGGACGACCCCAAGCTGGTCCGCGGCCTCGACTACTACACCCGGACCACCTTCGAGTTCGTCCACGACGGCCTCGGCTCCCAGTCCGCGGTCGGCGGCGGCGGCCGCTACGACGGCCTCTCCGAGATGATCGGCGGCCCCGCCCTGCCGTCCGTCGGCTGGGCCCTCGGCGTCGACCGGACCGTCCTCGCCCTGGAGGCGGAGGGCGTCGAGCTCGACCTGCCCGCCCCCACCAGCGTCTTCGCGGTGGCCCTCGGCGAGGAGGCGCGCCGCGTCCTCTTCGGCAAGGTCACCGAGCTGCGCCGGGCCGGCGTCGCCGCCGACTTCTCCTTCGGCGGCAAGGGCCTCAAGGGCTCGATGAAGGACGCCAACCGCTCCGGCGCCCGCCTCGCCCTCGTCGCGGGCGAGCGCGACCTCGCCGAGGGAGTGGTCCAGCTCAAGGACATGGAGTCCGGCGAGCAGCGGGCGGTCGCCCTGGACGGCGTCCTGGACGCGGTCCGCGAGCTGCTCGGCTGACGGCACGCGCCCGGAAGGGCCCGGTCCGCCCCGTGCGGCCGGGCCCTTCCTTATCTCCCGCGAACGGTGCGGACACGGCCCCGTGTTGCAGAATGGCCCTGCCCAGACGGACGCGAACGAGGGAAAAGGCGACATGGCGAAGGCAGCGGTGGACGGCGTCGCGTCCGACCGGGACGGGGCCGGGGACGACCGGATCGGCACCGCCGGCACGATCGGCGCGAGCAGGGGCCTCGCCTGGCTCCTGGTGATCACCGGGGCGGCCGGACTGCTCGCCGCCTGGGTGATCACCCTCGACAAGTTCAAGCTCCTGGAGGACCCGAACTTCGTCCCCGGGTGCAGCCTCAACCCCATCGTGTCCTGCGGGAACATCATGAAGAGCGAGCAGGCCTCGGTCTTCGGCTTCCCCAACCCCATGCTCGGCCTGGTCACCTACGGCATGGTGATCGCCATCGGCGTCGCCCTCCTCGCCGGCGCCCGCTACCGCCGCTGGTACTGGCTCGGCCTCAACGCCGGCACCCTCTTCGGCGTCGGCTTCTGCACCTGGCTCATGCAGCAGTCCCTGTACGAGATCAACTCGCTCTGCCTGTGGTGCTGCCTCGCCTGGGTCGCCACCATCGTCATGTTCTGGTACGTGACCTCGCACAACGTCCGCCGCGGGGTGATCCCGGCCCCGGCCGGCCTGCGGACCTTCTTCGCCGAGTTCACCTGGGTCCTGCCCGTCCTGCACATCGGGATCATCGGCATGCTGGTCCTGACCCGCTGGTGGGACTTCTGGACGAGCTGACCGGCGGCCCCCGGCCTGTCGGTGGCGTGACCTAGGCTTCATGGACGTGGAGCCCGACCTCTTTACCGCAGCCGCCGAAGAACGCCAGGAGAAGGACCCGTCCAGCAGCCCGCTGGCGGTCCGGATGCGCCCCCGCACCCTCGACGAGGTGGTGGGCCAGCGCCACCTGCTCAAGCCCGGCTCGCCGCTGCGGCGGCTCGTCGGGGAGGGCACCGGCCCCGCCGGCGCCTCCTCGGTGATCCTCTGGGGCCCGCCCGGCATCGGCAAGACCACCCTCGCGTACGTGGTCTCCAAGGCCACCGACAAGCGCTTCGTCGAGCTCTCCGCGATCACCGCAGGCGTCAAGGAGGTCCGGGCCGTCATCGACGGCGCTCGCCGCGCCTCCGGCGGCTACGGCAAGGAGACCGTCCTCTTCCTCGACGAGATCCACCGCTTCTCCAAGGCCCAGCAGGACTCGCTGCTGCCCGCCGTCGAGAACCGCTGGGTCACCCTCATCGCCGCCACCACCGAGAACCCGTACTTCTCGGTGATCTCCCCGCTCCTCTCCCGCTCCCTGCTCCTCACCCTGGAGCCGCTCACCGACGAGGACCTCAGCGGCCTCATGGACCGGGCCGTCACCGAGGAGCGCGGCCTCGGCGGCGCCGTCGACCTCCACGACGACGCCCGCGCCCACCTGCTGCGGATCGCCGGCGGCGACGCCCGGCGCGCCCTCACCGCCCTGGAGGCCGCCGCCGGCGGCGCCCTCGCCAAGGGCGAGCGGGAGATCACCCTCCAGACCGTCGAGGAGGCCGTCGACCGCGCGGCCGTGACGTACGACCGGGACGGCGACCAGCACTACGACGTCGCCAGCGCCCTCATCAAGTCCATCCGCGGCTCCGACGTCGACGCGGCCCTGCACTACCTGGCCCGCATGATCGAGGCGGGGGAGGACCCCCGCTTCATCGCCCGCCGCCTGATGATCTCCGCGAGCGAGGACATCGGCCTCGCCGACCCGCAGGCGCTGCCGCTCGCCGTCGCCGCCGCCCAGGCCGTCGCCATGATCGGCTTCCCCGAGGCGGCCCTCACCCTCAGCCACGCCACCATCGCCCTCGCCCTGGCCCCGAAGTCGAACGCGGCGACCAACGCGATCTTCGCCGCCCGCGAGGACGTCCGGAACGGCCTCGCCGGCCCCGTCCCGGCCCACCTGCGCGACGGCCACTACAAGGGCGCCGCCAAGCTCGGCCACGCCCAGGGGTACGTCTACCCGCACGACGTGCCCGGCGCGATCGCCGCCCAGCAGTACGCCCCCGACGCCCTCCGCGGCAAGCGGTACTACGAGCCCACCCGCTACGGCGCCGAGGCCCGCTACGCGGAGGTGGTGGAGAAGGTCCGCGAGCGCCTGAAGGGCGACGGCGGCTGACCCGCCCCCCCCCGGCGGACACGCCCCCGGTCGGTGGCGCTCCGCGGAGCCGGTACACTGGTCCGGATAGCTGCGTCCCGTGTCCGGCCCCGGCCGGCGCCACCAGAGCGGGACAGTCAGCCGGAGACCCGGCCTCCGGGCCAGGTTTCCAGGAGCGTCGCGCACCTTCGAATGGTGTCGCGTGCCACCCACCACCCCCCGGGTTCCCGGGACCGGCGGTGGGTCGTTCGCGTGCTGCACGTACGTGCCCAGACCGGGAAGCGGCTGCCCGACAGGTCCCTCACGGGGCCCGGCGGGTTTTCCCGGCTGCGGATTGCGACCTCCGTAACCACTGGTGAAGCCGTATTCGTTCAGATAGAGAGGTTGGTTCATGGCGAACCAGGCCCGCCCCAAGGTCAAGAAGTCGCGTGCCCTCGGCATCGCGCTGACGCCGAAGGCCGTCAAGTACTTCGAGGCCCGTCCCTACCCGCCGGGCGAGCACGGCCGCGGCCGCAAGCAGAACTCGGACTACAAGGTCCGTCTGCTCGAGAAGCAGCGTCTGCGTGCCCAGTACGACATCAGCGAGCGCCAGATGGCGCGCGCCTACGACCGCGCCAAGAAGGCCGAGGGCAAGACGGGCGAGGCGCTGGTCGTCGAGCTCGAGCGCCGTCTCGACGCCCTGGTCCTGCGTTCGGGCATCGCCCGCACCATCTACCAGGCCCGCCAGATGGTCGTCCACGGCCACATCCAGGTCAACGGCCAGAAGGTCGACAAGCCGTCCTTCCGCGTCCGTCCCGACGACGTCGTGATGGTCCGCGAGAAGTCCCGCGCCAAGACCCTCTTCCAGGTCGCCCGCGAGGGTGGCTTCGCCCCCGACGGCGAGACCCCGCGCTACCTCCAGGTCAACCTGAAGGCCCTGGCCTTCCGCCTGGACCGCGAGCCGAACCGCAAGGAGATCCCGGTCATCTGCGACGAGCAGCTGGTCGTCGAGTACTACGCCCGCTGATCCAGCGGCCGGGGGAACCCCACCCCCGCGGTGCTCAGCCCGCCGCTTCCCCGCCCTTTCCGGTGGGGGAGCCGGCGGGCTTCCGCGTTCCCGGCACCACCGGCGGACGCGCGGTGCGGAACGGCCGAGGCGCCGCCGCCCCCGGCCGCCCGTCCGTGACCGCGCCCGGCCGGCCGGCCACCGCCCGCTCCACCGTCTCGTCCAGCGCGAGCCCCTGCCCCAGTCGGAACGCCTCCTCGTACCGCTCGCCGCCCAGCTCCTCCACCGCCCGCCCGGCGCACAGCACCCGCGGCCCGTCGAAGGAGGCCGACCCGAAGCGGTGGATCCCCACCGCGTCCCACATCGGCAGCGCCGCGCCCTGGAGCACCGCCGCCTCCACCGGATCGCCCTCGCTCATCGTCACCAGCGCGAGCAGCTCCACCGCCAGCACGACCCCCACCAGGTCGCGGAAGAGGTGGTTGATCGTCAGGCACTCCACCAGCAGCTCCCGCGCCTCCGGCAGCGCGTCCCGCGTCCACGCCGAGTACGCCAGCACGTAGAGCGCGTACGCCCGGGTCCAGCGCTCGCCGCGCTCCTCGCAGACCTCCCGCACCTCCCGGCAGATCGCCGTCGCGCCCTCCAGATCGCCCTGGAACGCCCGCGCCATCGCCAGCTCCACCTGGCCCATCAGCACGTTGCTGTTCAGCTCGCCGAGCTCCCCGTACGCGTCCAGGGCCGTGCCGAGCAGCTCCTCGGCGCGCGGGAAGTCGTCCGAGAGCAGCGCCAGACAGCCCATCCGGTGCGTCGCGTACGCCTCCGCCAGCCGGTTCCGCGAGGACCGCGCCCGCTCCCGGCAGGTGTGCAGCGCCGCCACGGCCGCCGTCGTGTCGCCCTGGAGGATCGCCACGTAACCGAGCACCCAGAGCGCCTTCAGCCGCGCCTCCTCGTGCCCCGACTCCAGCGCCACCGCCCGCTCCAGCCAGTGCCGCCCCTCCGAGAGGCGCCCGCACCCCACCCACGCGAACCACAGCGTGCCCGCCAGGTGCTGGGCCAGGTGCGCGTCCTCCGGCAGCTCCAGGCAGACGTCGAGCGCCGCCCGCAGGTTCGGCAGCGCCGCGTCCGTCCGCACCGCCACCTCCGCCTGCCGGGGGCTGAACCACTCCAGCTCGCACCAGGTCGCCAGGCCCATGTACCAGTCCCGGTGCCGCCGCCGCATCCGCTCGGTGTCGCCGAGCGCCGCCAGCCACTCCGCCCCGTACGCCGCCACCGTGTCCAGCATCCGGTAGCCCGGCCCCGCGGGCGTGTCCTCGCGGATCACCAGCGACTGCGCGAGCAGACCGCCCAGCAGGTCGAGGACCGCCTCCTGCGGCAGGTCCGGCCCGCAGCACACGTACTCCACGGCCTCCAGGTCGAACGGCCCGGCGAAGACCGACAGGCGCGCCCACAGCAGCCGCTCGCCGGGGGTGCACAGCTCGTGGCTCCAGCCGATCGCGGTGCGCAGCGTCTGGTGGCGGGGGAGGACCCCCCGCCCGCCGTCGCCGAGGAGCCGGAAGCGGTCGTCCAGCCGGGCCAGCAGCTGCTCCACCGACAGCAGCGGCAGCCGTCCGGCGGCCAGTTCGAGCGCGAGCGGGATCCCGTCGAGCCGCCGGCACAGCTCCCGTACGGCCCGGTCGTCCGCGAGCGCGGGCGCGCCCGCTCCGGCCGCCCGCTCGGCGAGCAGCGCGAGCGCGTCCGGCTCGTCCATCGGCGCCAGCGTCAGCACCGCCTCGCCGGGGATCCGCAGCGGCCGCCGGCCGGCGGCCAGCACGGTCAGCCCCGGGGCCGCCGCGAGCAGGTCCCGGACGAGCGGGGCGCAGACCTCCACCAGGTGCTCGAAGCCGTCGAGCACGAGCAGCAGCCGGCGCTCGGCCAGGTGCTCCAGCAGCACCTGGCGCGGCGCGCGGAGCGTGTGGTCGGTCAGGCCGAGCGCCTCCACCAGGGCGTGCTCGACCAGGCCGGGGTCGCGCAGCGGCGCCAGCTCCGCGAGCCGCACCTCCTCGCCGGAGCGTTTCTGCACCGCGCCCGCGACCTTCAGGGCGAGCCGGGTCTTGCCGACCCCGCCCACGCCCAGGACCGTGACGAGGCGTGACGAGGCCAGGAGCGCGGCCAGTTCGGCCCGCTCGCCGGCCCGTCCCACGAACCGGTTGAGCTCCGCGGGAAGATTGCTGCGTCGCATGGGACACGGAGCGTACTCACCCGCGCGCGCTCCGTACAATCCGATCGCGCAACTCCCGGCCCGCGGGCGGTAATGCGGTACGGCGTCCCAGCCCCGGCGCGATAGGCTCGGGGAACGACTTTTCGCAGGACCCCAACGACCGATGACGACAGCAGAGAGCGGTGCGCAGTGACCGGTGGAGAGGTTGCCGGGATCCTGGTGGCCGTGTTCTGGGCGATCCTCGTCTCCTTCCTCGCCGTGGTGCTGGCGAGGCTGGCGCAGACGCTCAGGGCGACCACCAAGCTGGTGGCGGACGTGACCGAACAGGCCGTCCCCCTGCTCGCCGACGCGTCGGCGACGGTCCGCTCGGCACAGACCCAGCTCGACCGGGTCGACGCCATCGCCTCCGACGTCCAGGAGGTCACCGCCAACGCCTCCGCGCTCTCGACGACCGTCGCCTCCACCTTCGGCGGCCCGCTCGTCAAGGTCGCCGCGTTCGGCTACGGGGTCCGACGGGCGCTCGGCCGCGAGCGGTCCCGCGAGGAGGCGCCGCCCGCCGGCGGGCGGCGTACCGTGATCGTCGGCCGTACCGTGCCCACCGCACGGCGCCGGAAGCAGAAGGGCTGAGCCGCGATGTTCCGCCGCACGTTCTGGTTCACGGCCGGCGCAGCCGCCGGCGTCTGGGCCACCACCAAGGTCAACCGCAAGATCCAGCAGCTGACCCCCGAGAGCCTCGCGGCGCAGGCCGCGAACAAGGCGATCGACGCCGGCCACCGGCTCAAGGACTTCGCCCTCGACGTGAGGGCGGGCATGGTCCAGCGGGAGGCCGAGCTGGGCGAGGCGCTCGGCCTCGACGCACCGCCCCCCGCGGACCGGGAGCTCCCGCCGTCCCGTCGCCGGGCCGCCCTCGGCCCCACCCCGCACAAGACCACGACCACGTTTTCGTCCCGCACGATCTCGTACAACCGGAATGAGGACCACTGATGGAGTCGGCTGAAATCCGCCGCCGCTGGCTGAGCTTCTTCGAGGAGCGCGGGCACACCGTCGTCCCTTCGGCGTCGCTCATCGCGGACGACCCGACTCTGCTGCTCGTCCCCGCCGGCATGGTGCCCTTCAAGCCCTACTTCCTGGGTGAGGTCAAGCCGCCCTTCACGCGCGCCTCCAGCGTGCAGAAGTGCGTGCGCACGCCCGACATCGAAGAGGTCGGCAAGACCACCCGGCACGGCACCTTCTTCCAGATGTGCGGCAACTTCTCCTTCGGCGACTACTTCAAGGAAGGCGCCATCAAGCTCGCCTGGGAGCTGCTGACCACCCCGGTGGAGCACGGCGGCTACGGGCTTGAGCCGGAGAAGCTCTGGATCACCGTCTACCTGGAGGACGACGAGGCCGAGCGCATCTGGCGCGACGTCGTCGGCGTCCCCGCCGAGCGCATCCAGCGCCTCGGCAAGAAGGACAACTACTGGTCCATGGGCGTCCCCGGCCCGTGCGGCCCGTGCTCCGAGATCAACTACGACCGCGGCCCCGAGTTCGGCGTCGAGGGCGGCCCGGCCGTCAACGACGAGCGGTACGTGGAGATCTGGAACCTGGTCTTCATGCAGTACGAGCGCGGCGAGGGCTCCGGCAAGGAGGACTTCCCGATCCTCGGCGAGCTGCCGTCGAAGAACATCGACACGGGCCTCGGCCTGGAGCGCCTGGCGATGATCCTCCAGGGCGTCCAGAACATGTACGAGACGGACACCCTCAAGGTCGTCATCGACAAGGCCACCGAGCTCACCGGCGTCGCCTACGGCAAGGCCCACGACAGCGACGTCTCGCTGCGCGTGGTCGCCGACCACATGCGCACCTCGGTCATGCTCATCGGCGACGGCGTCACCCCGGGCAACGAGGGCCGCGGCTACGTGCTCCGCCGCATCATGCGCCGCGCCGTCCGCAACATGCGCCTGCTCGGCGCCACCGGCCCGGTCGTCGGCGAGCTCGTCGACACGGTCATCAAGACCATGGGCGAGCAGTACCCGGAGCTGGAGACCGACCGCAAGCGGATCGAGACGGTCGCCCTCGCCGAGGAGGCCGCGTTCCTCAAGGCCCTCAAGGGCGGCACCAACATCCTCGACACCGCCGTCACCGAGACCAAGGCCGCCGGCGGCACCGTCCTCGCCGGCGAGAAGGCCTTCCTGCTCCACGACACCTGGGGCTTCCCGATCGACCTCACCCTGGAGATGGCCGCCGAGCAGGGCCTCTCCGTGGACGAGGCCGGCTTCCGCCGCCTGATGCAGGAGCAGCGGGAGCGCGCCAAGGCCGACGCCAAGGCCAAGAAGACCGGCCACGCCGACGTCTCCGCCTACCGCGAGATCGCCGACACCTCCGGCGCCACCCAGTTCACCGGCTACACCAACACCGAGGGCGAGTCCACGGTCGTCGGCCTCCTGGTGAACGGCGTCCCGTCGCCGGCCGCCTCCGAGGGCGACGAGGTCGAGGTCGTCCTCGACCGCACCCCCTTCTACGCCGAGGGCGGCGGCCAGCTCGCCGACCAGGGCCGCATCAAGCTGCACTCCGGTGCCGTGATCGAGGTCCGCGACGTGCAGCAGCCGGTCCCCGGCGTCTCGGTGCACAAGGGCTCCGTGCAGGTCGGCGAGGTGACCGTGGGCTCCACCGCCTACACCACCATCGACGTGCGCCGCCGCCGGGCCATCGCCCGCGCCCACTCGGCCACCCACCTCACCCACCAGGCGCTGCGCGACGCCCTCGGCCCGACGGCCGCCCAGGCCGGTTCCGAGAACTCGCCCGGCCGCTTCCGCTTCGACTTCGGCTCGCCGAACGCCGTCCCCGGCACGGTCCTCACCGACGTCGAGCAGAAGATCAACGAGGTGCTCGCCCGCGAGCTCGACGTGCACGCCGAGGTCATGCCGATCGACGAGGCCAAGCGCCAGGGCGCCATCGCCGAGTTCGGCGAGAAGTACGGCGAGCAGGTCCGCGTCGTCACCATCGGCGACTTCTCCAAGGAGCTGTGCGGCGGCACGCACGTCCACAACACCGCCCAGCTGGGTCTGGTGAAGCTGCTCGGCGAGTCCTCCATCGGCTCGGGCGTGCGCCGCATCGAGGCCCTCGTCGGTGTCGACGCGTACAACTTCCTCGCCCGCGAGCACACGGTCGTCGCCCAGCTCCAGGAGCTGGTCAAGGGCCGCTCGGAGGAGCTGCCGGAGAAGATCGCCGCCATGCTCGGCAAGCTGAAGGACGCCGAGAAGGAGATCGAGAAGTTCCGCGCGGAGAAGGTCCTCCAGGCCGCCGCCGGACTGGTCGACTCCGCCAAGGACGTGCGGGGCGTCGCCCTGGTCACCGGCCAGGTCCCGGACGGCACCGGCGCCGACGACCTGCGCAAGCTGGTCCTCGACGTGCGCGGCCGCATCCCGTCCGACCGCCCGGCCGTCGTGGCCCTGTTCACCACGGCCAACGGCAAGCCGCTCACGGTCATCGCCACCAACGAGGCCGCCCGCGAGCGCGGCCTCAAGGCCGGCGAGCTGGTCCGCACCGCCGCCAAGACCCTCGGCGGCGGCGGTGGCGGCAAGCCGGACGTCGCCCAGGGCGGCGGCCAGAACCCGGAGGCCGTCGGCGAGGCCATCGCCGCCGTCGAGCGCCTGGTCGTGGAAACCGCGTGACCATGCGCCGAGGACGACGGATCGCCGTCGACGTCGGGGACGCCCGGATCGGGGTCGCCTCGTGCGACCCCGACGGGGTCCTCGCCACGCCGGTGGAGACCGTGCCGGGACGCGACGTCCCGGCCGCCCACCGGCGGCTCCGCCAGATCGTCGAGGAGTACGAGCCGATCGAGGTCGTCGTGGGCCTGCCCCGCTCGCTCAGCGGGCGGGAGGGCCCGGCCGCGGCCAAGGTGCGCGCCTTCGCGAAGGAGATGGCGAAGGGGATCGCCCCGGTGCCGGTCCGGCTGGTCGACGAGCGGATGACCACGGTGACCGCGACGCAGGGGCTGCGGGCCTCCGGGGTGAAGTCCAAGAAGGGCCGGTCCGTCATCGACCAGGCCGCCGCTGTGATCATCCTTCAGAACGCTCTTGAGTCCGAACGGGTGTCAGGTAATCCGCCCGGCGAGGGCGTCGAAGCGATCATCTGATCGCGATACGGTAACGTTCCGCGCATTGCGGCGGTGTTCGAACAACTGCCGCACTACGTAGAGGCGGATCGTCCGGAAGCCTCGCGGCTGTTTGGGGATCGATGACTGAGTATGGCCGGGGCCCCGGCTCCGAACCGTGGCACCCCACGGACCCGCTCTACGGGGACCAGGGGTGGGAGGGCCGGCAGCAGTACCAGCAGCCGCACCAGGCGCCGCCCTACGACGCGCAGCAGGGCGGCCAGGCCTACCCGGACCCGTACGCCCAGCAGGGCTACGGGGCCGACCCGTACCAGCAGCAGGCCGCGTACCAGCACCAGCAGCAGGGGTACGCCGACCCGCACGCGCAGGGCTACGGCGACCCGGCGCAGGCGCAGGCGTACGGGCAGACCGGCTGGGAACAGGGGTACGACACGCCCGGCCAGGCCGGACAGACGTACGGCGGCCAGCAGGCGTACGACGGCAACTGGGAGACCGGCCAGGCCGCCATGGCCTACAACGCGCCGCCCGCCGACCCGTACGGCGGCCAGCAGCCCGACCTCTACGGCACCCCCGAGGCGTACCCGCCGCCCCAGCCGCCCGGCCGCCGGCAGCAGCCGCCGGAGCCGGTCGTCGACTGGGAGCCGGAGCCGGAGCCCGAACCCGAGCCCGCCCGGCGGGAGCCGGAGGAGTCGCACCCCTTCTTCACCGGTGACGGCGACGAGGACGGCTACGAGGACGACGAGCCGTCCCCGCGCCGGGGCCGGGGCGGCCGCGGCGACGACCGCGACCGCGAGCGCCGCGGCAAGGAGAGGAAACGCAAGGGCAAGAACGGCATGGCCTGCCTCGTCGTCGCCGCGGTCCTCGTCGGCGGCGTCGGCGGCATCGGCTACTTCGGCTACCAGTTCTGGCAGGGCCAGTTCGGCGAGGCGCCCGACTACGCGGGCACCGGCACCGGCGAGGTCCAGGTCGAGATCCCCAAGGGCGCGTTCGGCAACGAGATCGGCAACATCCTGAAGCAGGCCGGCGTCGTGAAGAGCGTCGACGCCTTCGTCGCGGCGCAGCAGAAGAACGCCAAGGGCAACTCGATCCAGGCCGGCGCCTACACGCTGAAGAAGGAGATGTCGGCGGAGAGCGCGGTCGCGCTGATGCTCGACCCGGCGAGCCAGGCCAACCTGATCATCCCCGAGGGCAAGCGCAACGCCTGGGTGTACGAGCAGATCGACACCCGCCTCGGCCTCAAGCCCGGCACCACGAAGGAGATCGCCTTCGAGAAGGCCGACTCGCTCGGCCTGCCCGACTGGGCCAAGAACCACGACGACGTGAAGGACCCGCTGGAAGGATTCCTCTTCCCGGCGAGCTACCCCGTCGCCAAGGGCGGCAAGCCCGAGGACGCCCTCAAGAAGATGGTCACCCGCGCGAACGCGGAGTACGCGAAGCTGGACCTGGAGGGCCAGGCGAAGAAGCACGGCGTCGAGAACGCCTGGGAACTCGTGACGGTCGCGAGCCTGGTGCAGGCGGAGGGCAAGACGCACGACGACTTCCGCAAGATGGCGGAGGTCATCTACAACCGCCTCCAGCCGGACAACACGGAGACGAACCGTTTCCTGCAGTTCGACTCCTCGCTGAACTACCTCAAGGGTCAGTCCGAGATCAAGATCTCGGAGAAGGAGGCCCACACCAACAAGGACCCGTACAACACGTACACGAACCGGGGCCTGCCGCCGGGACCGATCGGCAACCCGGGCATCGAGGCCCTCGGCGCGATGCTCGACCCGACGAACGACGGCTGGATCTACTTCGTCGCCACGGACGGCATGAACAAGACCGAGTTCGCCCGGACCCACGCCGACTTCCTGAAACTGAAGGACAAGTTCAATGCCAACACGGGCCAGTGACCCGGGCCGCCGCGCCGCCGTCCTCGGTTCGCCGATCGCGCACTCGCTCTCCCCGGTCCTCCACCGGGCCGCGTACGCGGAACTCGGGCTGGACGACTGGTCCTACGACCGCTTCGAGATCGACGAGGCGGCCCTGCCGGGCTTCGTCGAGGGGCTCGACCCCTCGTGGGCCGGCCTGTCGCTGACCATGCCGCTCAAGCGGGCGATCATCCCGCTGCTCGACGAGATCAGCGGCACGGCGGCCGCGGTGGAGGCGGTCAACACGGTGGTCTTCCGCGAGGACGGCCGCCGGGTCGGCGACAACACCGACATCCCCGGCATGATCGCCGCCCTGCGCGAGCGGGGCGTCGAGAAGGTGGAGGCCGCGGCGATCCTCGGCGCGGGCGCCACCGCCTCCTCCGCGCTCGCCGCGCTGGGCCGCGTCTGCGCCGGCCCGGTCACGGCGTACGTCCGCAGCGAGGCGCGGGCGGAGGAGATGCGCGGCTGGGGCGACCGGCTCGGCGTCGATGTCCGTACGGCCGCCTGGGACGACGCGGCGGAGGCCCTCGCCGCCCCGCTGGTGATCGCCACGACCCCGGCCGGCACGACCGACGCCCTGGCGGCGGCCGTCCCCGACCGCCCCGGCACCCTCTTCGACGTCCTCTACGACCCCTGGCCCACCGCGCTCGCCGCCGCCTGGTCCGACCGCGGCGGTAAGATCGTCGGCGGCCTGGACCTCCTGGTCCACCAGGCGGTGCTCCAGGTCGAGCAGATGACGGGCACCCCGAAGGCCCCGCTGGCCGCCATGCGCGCCGCCGGCGAGGCCGCGCTCGCCGCGCGCTGACCCCGCCCGGCCGCGCGGGGCGCGCAGGACCGACCGCGGGGGAGACCGGGGATGGACGGGGACGTGACGCTCGCGTCGAAGGCGGACTTCGCCTTCGACGTGGTGCGCTTTCTGTACGTGGGATTCTTCAGCTCGCTGCCCGCCTGGGTGCGCTGGACCGTGCTCGGGCTCTTCGCGCTGACCGTGGTGTACGGCTTCGTCAGCTGGTCGCGGAAGCGGTCCGCCGACGCGCCGGAGGCGTCCGCCGCCGTCCACGAGGACGCGGCGCGCGTCCGATAGCTGGACCGGGACCGAGGCCAGGGCCCGGGCGTGGGAGGATCAGGGGTGGCGGGTCAGGGCCGCGCGCCCGGTCCTGCCGTCGCAGTGCCCAGGCGCGAGCATGAGGAGCATCGTTGAGCAGGTTGCGTTGGCTGACCGCTGGGGAATCCCACGGACCCGCGCTGGTCGCGACGCTGGAGGGTCTTCCCGCCGGCGTCCCGGTCACCACGGAGCTGGTGGCGGACCACCTCGCGCGGCGGCGCCTCGGCTATGGACGCGGCGCCCGGATGAAGTTCGAGCAGGACGAGGTCACCTTCCTCGGCGGCGTCCGGCACGGGCTCTCCCTCGGGTCGCCGATCGCCGTGATGGTCGGCAACACCGAGTGGCCCAAGTGGGAGAAGGTCATGTCGGCCGACCCGGTCGACCCCTCCGAACTCAAGGAGACCGGCCGCAACGCGCCGCTGACCCGGCCCCGCCCCGGCCACGCCGACCTCGCCGGCATGCAGAAGTACGGCTTCGACGAGGCCCGGCCGGTCCTGGAGCGCGCCAGCGCCCGTGAGACCGCCGCCCGCGTCGCCCTCGGCGCCGTCGCCCGGTCCTTCCTCAAGGAGGCCGCCGGCATCGAGATCGTCAGCCACGTGGTCGAACTGGCCGCCGCCAAGGCGCCGTACGGCGTCTACCCGACCCCCGCCGACGTCGAGCGGCTCGACGCCGACCCGGTCCGCTGCCTCGACGCCGACGCGTCGAAGGCGATGGTCGCCGAGATCGACCAGGCCCACAAGGACGGCGACACCCTCGGCGGCGTCGTCGAGGTCCTCGCGTACGGCGTGCCCGTCGGCCTCGGCTCCCACGTGCACTGGGACCGGCGCCTCGACGCCCGGCTCGCCGCCGCGCTCATGGGCATCCAGGCCATCAAGGGCGTCGAGGTCGGCGACGGCTTCGACCTCGCCCGGGTGCCCGGCTCCCAGGCCCACGACGAGATCGTGCGGACCGACGAGGGCATCCGCCGCACCTCCGGCCGCTCCGGCGGCACCGAGGGCGGTCTCAGCACCGGCGAGCTGCTGCGCGTCCGCGCCGCGATGAAGCCGATCGCGACCGTCCCGCGCGCGCTCGCCACCGTCGACGTCGCCACCGGCGAGGCCGCCGCGGCCCACCACCAGCGCTCCGACGTCTGCGCGGTCCCGGCCGCCGGCATCGTCGCCGAGGCCATGGTCGCCCTCGTCCTCGCCGACGCCGTCGTCGAGAAGTTCGGCGGCGACTCGGTCCCCGAGACCCGCCGCAACGTGCAGTCGTACCTCGACCACCTGCGCATCCGGTGACCGGCGGCCCCCTGGTCGTCCTCGTCGGCCCGATGGGGTCCGGCAAGTCCACGGTGGGCGCGCTCCTGGCCGAACGGCTCGGCGCGCCCTACCGGGACACCGACGCCGACATCGTCGCCGCCGAGGGCCGCGAGATCTCCGACATCTTCGTCGAGGACGGCGAGGAGCACTTCCGCGCCCTGGAGAAGGCCGCCGTCGCCAGGGCCCTCGCCGAGCACGAGGGCGTCCTCGCCCTCGGCGGCGGCGCGATCCTCGACGCCGACACCCGCGCCCTGCTGGCCGGCCGACCCGTCGCGTACCTCTCCATGGACGTCGAGGAGGCCGTGCGACGGGTCGGGCTCGGCGCGGCCCGCCCGCTGCTCGCCGTCAACCCGCGCCGCCAGTGGCGCGAGCTGATGGAGGCCCGGCGCCACCTGTACGAAGAAGTCGCGCGCGTCGTGGTCGCCACCGACGCCCGCACCCCCGAAGAGATCGCCGAGGCGGTCCTCGACGCACTGGAGCTGAAGGACGCATGAGCACGGACCAGGAAGTGACCCGCATCCGCGTCGGCGGGAGCGCGGGCACGGATCCGTACGAGGTGCTGGTCGGCCGGCAGCTGCTCGGCGAACTGCCCGCCCTCATCGGCGAGAAGGCGAAGCGGGTCGCCGTCATCCACCCCGAGGCGCTCGCCGAGACCGGTGAGGCGCTGCGCGAGGACCTCGCCGAGCAGGGGTACGAGGCCGTCGCCATCCAGGTGCCGAACGCCGAGGAGGCGAAGACCGCCGAGGTCGCCGCGTACTGCTGGAAGGCGCTCGGCCAGACCGGCTTCACCCGCACCGACGTCATCGTCGGCGTCGGCGGCGGCGCCACCACCGACCTGGCCGGCTTCGTCGCCGCGACCTGGCTGCGGGGCGTCCGCTGGATCGCCGTCCCGACCACCGTCCTCGGCATGGTCGACGCCGCCGTCGGCGGCAAGACCGGGATCAACACCGCCGAGGGCAAGAACCTCGTCGGCGCCTTCCACCCGCCGGCCGGGGTCCTCTGCGACCTCGCCGCGCTGGAGTCGCTGCCGGTGCACGACTTCGTCAGCGGGCTCGCCGAGATCATCAAGGCCGGTTTCATCGCCGACCCGGTGATCCTCGACCTCATCGAGGAGGACCCGCAGGCCGCCCGGACGCCCGCCGGCCCGCACACCGCCGAGCTGATCGTCCGCTCCATCCAGGTCAAGGCCGACGTCGTCTCCGGCGACCTCAAGGAGTCCGGCCGCCGCGAGATCCTCAACTACGGGCACACCCTCGCGCACGCCATCGAGAAGAACGAGCGGTACAAGTGGCGCCACGGCGCCGCCGTCTCCGTCGGCATGGTCTTCGCCGCCGAGCTGGGCCGCCTCGCCGGCCGACTCGACGACGCCACCGCCGACCGGCACCGCGCGGTCCTGGAGTCCGTCGGCCTGCCGCTCACCTACCGCGGCGACCAGTGGCCCAAGCTCCTGGAGACGATGAAGGTGGACAAGAAGTCCCGCGGCGACCTGCTGCGCTTCATCGTCCTCGACGGGCTCGCCAAGCCCTCCGTCCTGGAGGGCCCCGACCCGGCCGTCCTCGTCGCCGCGTACGGGGAGGTCTCCGGATGAGCGAACCGCGTCGCGTCCTGGTGCTGAACGGGCCGAACCTCGGCCGGCTGGGCTCGCGCGAGCCCGACATCTACGGCGCCACCTCCTACCAGGGGCTCGTCGAGTCCTGTCGGACCCTCGGCGCCGAACTCGGCTTCGCCGTCGAGGTCCGCGAGACCAACGACGAGGGCGAGATGATCCGCTGGCTGCACGAGGCGGCCGACGGGCGCGTCCCCGTCGTGCTCAACCCGGGCGCCTTCACGCACTACTCGTACGGGATGCGGGACGCCGCCGCGCAGCGCACCGCCCCGCTGATCGAGGTGCACATCTCGAACCCGTACACCCGTGAGGAGTTCCGGCACACCTCCGTGGTGGCCGCCGTGGCGACCGGCACCGTCGCCGGCTTCGGCATCGGCTCCTACCGGCTCGCCCTGCGCGCCCTCGCCGAGGAACTCGACACGAAGGGCTGAGCGGCCCCCGGGCCCGGAGTTCCGGGTCTCGGGGCCGTGTGCCCGGGGTCATGCGTCCGGGGCCGTGCGCACGGGCCTCGGGCGGGGTCGGTACGACGGACCCGCCCGGGCCGGTACGCCGGGCCGGTCCGCGGGTCGGGCCGGTCCGCGGGTCAGGGGCGGCCGCCGGTGCGGTGCCGCCCCTCCCCGGCGCGGGGCACGTTCGGCGGGGCCCACCCGTTCCCCGAGCGGGGGGACGGGGAGGTAACGTTTTGGCATCCCCGGGCGACCGGAGCGGGGCCGACGACGGCACCGAACCGGGCGCCCTCACCGACGCACCAGGCCGACGAGACGGAGTGGCACCGGATGCAGCACGCAGTGGGGGGACCGCTGCCACCGCCCGAGCGGCCGGGGCCGATGCCCGGCCCGCACCAGGCCGGCGGACACGGCCCCGTACCCCCGCCCCCGCAGGCCGCGCCCTACCCGGGGCCGCCGTCCGGCGCGCCCGGCGGACGGCTCGGGGTGCACCCCGCCGTAC
>NZ_JBEZUZ010000054.1:0-51433 GCF_040636735.1 Streptomyces sp. NPDC035033
CCACCCCCGCCGGCCCCGCAGCGGCCCGTGCGGCCCGCGGGGGGGGGGCGCCCCGAGACCCCCCGCGGGCCCCCCCCCCCCCCCCCCCCGCCCCTCACTCCTTGCGGTAGGCGTACGCCTCCGAGGCCGCGGCCGCCACCTCGTCCAGACCGGCACCGGCGCTCGCCGTCACCAGGGCCGCCACCGCGCCCTCGACGAACGGCGCGTCCACCAGCCGCGCGCCCTCCGGCAGTTCGCCGCCCTCCGCGAGCAGCGCCTTCACCGTGAGGACCGCGCTCCCGAGGTCCACCAGGAGCGCCACCCCGGCCCCCGCGTCCACGGACCTCGCCGCCGCGGCGATCAGCTCCGCGCTCGTGCCGAGGCCGCCGTCCGGGGCGCCGCCCGCCGCCGCGACCGGCGCCGGGTCCCCGCCGGCCAGCCCGCGGGCCAGCTCCGCCACGGCCGTCGCGACGGCCGCGCTGTGCGAGACCAGGACGATCCCGACCCTCTCCCCGCTCATCCGGCGGCCACCTCCTCCAGCGCCGCGAAGAGCAGGGCCGAGGACGTCGCCCCCGGGTCCTGGTGCCCGACCGACCGCTCGCCGAGGTAGCTGGCCCGGCCCTTGCGGGCCCGCAGCGGGACGGTCGCCGCCGCGCCCTCCTCCGCCGCCGCCCGCGCCGCCGCGAACGACCCCGGCAGCGCCGCCACCGCCGGCGTCAGCGCGTCCAGCATCGTCTTGTCGCCCGGCGCCGCCCCGCCGAGCTGCCCGACCGCGGCGACCCCGGCCGCCAGCGCCTCCGCGAGCTCCGCCCGGCTGACCTCCCCGGCCTCGCCCAGCGCCTTGCCCGCCCGCCGCAGCAGCGTCCCGTACAGCGGCCCGGACGCCCCGCCCACCGTCGAGATGAGCTGCCGTCCGGCGGCCACCAGCACCGCGCCCGGCGTCGCGGGCGGCTCCTCCGCCAGGACCCGGGCCACGGCGGCGAAACCGCGCCGCAGGTTGGCGCCGTGGTCCGCGTCGCCGATCGCCGCGTCGAGTTCGGTCAGCCGGCCGGCCTCGCGGTCCACCGTCTCCGCCGCGGCCGCCATCCACCGCACCGCGAACCCGGCACCGTACGTCTCCGTCACGTCCGTCCCCTCTCCCACGCCCCGCTCACCGGCCCCAGCGCAGCGCGGCCGTCGACACCGGCGCGTCCCACAGCCGCAGCAGCTCCTCGTCCGCCGCGCACACCGTCACCGAACACCCCGCCATGTCGAGCGAGGTCACGTAGTTCCCGACCAGCGTCCGCGCCACCGGCACCCCGCGCGCGGCCAGCACCCGCCGCACCTCCGCGTTGAACCCGTACAGCTCCAGGAGCGGCGTCCCGCCCATCCCGTTCACGAGCAGCAGCACCGGGTCCGACAGCCGCAGGTCGTCCAGGACGGCGTCGACGGCGACCTCCGCGATCTCCCCCGCGGTCATCATCCAGCGCCGCTCCCGCCCCGGCTCGCCGTGGATGCCGACGCCCAACTCCAGCTCACCGGGCGGAAGTTCGAAGGTCGGACCGCCCTTCGCCGGCGTCGAGCAGGCGCTCAGGGCGACCCCGAACGACCGCGACCGTCCGACCACCCGCCGGGCCACCGCCTCCACCCGCTCCAGAGGCGCGCCCTCCTCGGCGGCCGCCCCGGCCAGCTTCTCCACGAAGAGGGTGGCGCCGGTCCCGCGCCGCCCCGCCGTGTACAGACTGTCGGTCACCGCCACGTCGTCGTCGACGAGGACCTTGGCCACCTGGATGCCCTCGTCCTCGGCGAGCTCCGCCGCCATCTCGAAGTTGAGCACGTCCCCGGTGTAGTTCTTCACCACGAACAGCACCCCCGCCCCGCTGTCCACCGCCGCGGCGGCCCGCACCATCTGGTCCGGCACCGGCGACGTGAACACCTCCCCGGGGCAGGCGGCGTCCAGCATCCCCGGCCCCACGAACCCGGCGTGCAGCGGCTCGTGCCCCGACCCGCCCCCCGACACCAGCGCCACCTTCCCCGCCACCGGCGCGTCCCGCCGCACCACCACCCGCCGTTCGACGTCCACGGTCAGTTCGGGGTGAGCGGCGGCGATGCCCCGCAGGGCATCGGCGACGACGGTCTCCGGCACGTTGATCAGCATTCTCAACGGTGTCTCCTCACGCGGCTGGCAGGGAGGGGGAAAGCCGGCCGTGGCGGTCCCCGGCGTCGCGGGCGGGGCCGATCCGCCCCCTGGGGGCAGTATCGGCCTTGCGGCGGCGAAGGTCACGCAGATCCGGCGGATGCGCGGCTCGCGGACGAGCGGAGCGCGCCCCCGATCTCCGCCGGGGGAGCTCCCGGGCTGAGGACCGCTCCCGGCGCCGGAGGCGGCGCGCCGAAGCGGACCGGGCGGGCCCCCCCGGGGCTCCGCCCCGCCCCGGGCGCGGGCGGGGGCGCCCCCCGGCGCCCCGGGCGGCCCTCTCGTCGACGAGAGGGCCGCCCGGTCCGTGGTGGGGCGGTTCAGGGGCGTCCGGCGTCCCGGGGGCGCTTCACGCCGGTGGCGGCCAGGACGGCACCGAGCGCGCAGAGCGTGCCCGCGACGAGGACCGAGGTGTGGACGCCGTTCATGAAGGCCTGGTGGCTGCCCTCGGTGACGGCCGTCCGGAGGGCGGCGGGCAGGGCGTCCGGGACGGGCGCGATGCCCATGGCCACGGCGTCCTTCGCCGCCAGCAGCCCTTCGGCCACGGGGCCCGGCGTCCCGGCGGCGGTGAGTTCCCCGGTGAGCGTCGTGCCGACCCGGCTGCTGATCAGCGAGACGAGGACGGAGGTGCCGAGGGCGCCGCCGATCTGGAGGGCGGTCGCCTGGAGGCCGCCGGCCACGCCGGCGTCCTCGACGGGGGCGTTGCCGACGATGGCGTCGGAGGAGGAGGCCATGACCATGCCGACGCCGAGGCCCAGGGCGACGAACGGCGGCCACAGGAGGGCGTAGGACGCGTGGGCGTCCCAGCCGAGCATGGCGAAGCAGGCGGCGCCCTGGAGCACCATGCCCAGGGGCATGGTGAGGCGGGGGCCGAACCGGTCGGTGAGGGCGGCGCCCAGCGGGGAGGCCACGACCGAGGCCAGGCTCAGCGGCAGCGTGCGGACGCCGGCTTCGACGGGGGTGAAGCCGCGGACGTTCTGCAGGTAGATCATGACGAAGAAGATCACGCCGAGCAGGACGAAGAAGTTCAGCGCGGTGATGAGCGTGCCGATGGTGAGCGCCGGGTTGCGGAACAGGCGCATGGGCAGCAGGGGCGAGGCGACGCGGGTCTGCCACCACCCGAAGGCCACGAGGACCAGGAGGCCGGCGGCGATGGCGCCGAGCGTGCCGGCGGAGGTCCAGCCCCAGGTCTCTCCCTTGACCACGCCGAAGACGAGCAGGAGCAGGCCCGCGGCGAGGAGGACGACGCTGAGGACGTCGAACGTCTCCCGCGCGGCGGCCTCGTTCCGGCTCCCGGGGAGGACGGCCGCGCTGAAGACGAGGGCGAGGACGCCGATGGGGGCGTTGATGAAGAAGACGGATTCCCAGTTGACGTGCTGGACGAGGAGGCCGCCGACGATGGGGCCGAGGGCGGTGGAGACCGAGGAGACCATGGCCCAGACGCCCACGGCCATGCCGAACTTCTTCGGCGGGAAGACGGCGCGCAGCAGACCGAGGGTGTTGGGCATCAGCAGGGCGCCGAAGAAGCCCTGGAGGGCGCGGAAGGCGATGACGCCCTCGACGGATCCGGCCAGGCCGATGGCGACGGAGGCGAGGGTGAAGCCCGCGACGCCGACGAGGTAGAAGGTGCGCCGGCCGAAGCGGTCGCCGAGCTTGCCGCCGAGGATGAGGGCCGCGGCGAGGGCGAGCAGGTAGGAGTTGGTGACCCACTGGAGGTCGGAGGTGGAGGCGTGGAGGTCGCGCCCGATCTCGGGGTTGGCGATGGCGACGACGGATCCGTCGAGGCCGACCATGAAGAGGCCGAAGGCCACGGCGATCAGGACGAGCCACGGGCGGGAGCGCCGGTCGGGGGCGGACGGTCCGGTGGGCGGGCGGTGGGACGGTTCGGCGAGCGTGCCGACGGAAGGCATGGCGGTGTCGGGTCTTTCGGTTCGGGGCGTGCCGACGCGGCCGCGGGCTTCACGGCCGGGCCGGACGCGGCCGCGCGTGCGCATGCGCGTGCGCGTGCGAAGGGGGAAAGGGGAGCGGGGCGCCGACACGGCACCGGGGCCGCCCGGACGGTGCGGGCGGGGGCCGGATCAGTGCGTGCCGTGCAGGTGCCGGTCGAGGCTCTGGAGGGCGCCGAGCGCGGAGCCGAGCGCGTCGAGCTCACCGTCGGTCATCGTGCGCAGGGCCCGGCCGACGCGGGCGCTCATGATCTGCGCGACCTCGCCGAGCCGCCGCGCGGCGACCGGCGTCAGATGGAGGTGCGCGACGCGCTTGTCGGCGGGGTCCTGACGGCGCACCAGCAGGCCCTGGTCGGTGAGCTGGGTGACCAGGGCGCTGACGTTGTTCGGCTTCATGAGCAGCGCTTCGGCGGCCGCCCGGACGGTGGTGCCGTCCTGTGCCGCGACGTGGCGCAGCAGGGCGAGCTGGCCCTCGGAGGGCTTGGGGTGCGGGTAGTCCTGATCGACGTACCGTTCGAGCGCCCGTCCCAGCGCGGGCAGGCAGGCCGCGAGGCCGGCGGCCGTGCGGTCGTTGTCCTGCGCGGACGCGCTGGGTGGGAGCATGGAGGGCATTTAACTATGAGCTCATAGCTATGTCAAGAGACCTGTTCCGCGGGGGCGCCCGCCGGCGCGGTCGCGGCGCTTCACGCGGCCTTGGCCAGGGTGGACCGGTCCGGGGCGGACGCGGGGCGGGCGGGTGCCGGGAGGCCGGTCCTGGTGGCCCGTCCGTCGCGGCGCGGCCAGAGGAGGAGGGCGCCGGCCGCCCCCGCCCCGGCGAGGGCCGCGAGGACGGACCAGGCGAGGGTGAGGCCGGCGGCCGTGCCGAGCCACCCGGCGATCGGATAGGTGATCAGCCAGGCCAGGTGCGACAGGGAGAACTGGGCCGCGAACGCCCCGGGGACCGCGTTCCGTCCGACGGAGGCGCGGAGGACCGCGCCGGTCGGCGTGATGACCAGCGCCATGCCGACGCCGATCGCGGCCCAGACGACCGCCGTGCCGGTCCACGTGGCGAGGCCGGCCGCGGAGAGCGTCACCGCGGCGGTCGTGGCGCCGACGAGGACCCCGGCCCCGGTCGTCATGACGGTGCGGGCGGCGACCCGGTCGAGGACGCGGGGGAGGACCAGCGCGGCCAGGAGGGTTCCGGCGCCGGAGGCGGCGAGCATCCGGGCGACGTCAGCCTGGGAGCCGCCGAGCCCGTCGCGGACGTGGTTGACGGTGTTGACGACGACGATCGACCCGGCCGCCGCGACCGCGAGGTTCAGCGCCATGACGCCGCGCAGCCGCGGAGTCCCGAGGAAGGTCCTGATCCCGGCCGCCGCCTTCTCCCACGCCCCGGCGCGGCCGCTGGGACGGGCGTCGGGGACGCGCGCCGACAGGACGAGCGCGGCGGAGGCGAGGAATCCGGCGGAGGTGCCCAGGAACAGCCGGTCGAAGCTCAGGAACGTCAGGGCGACGGCCGCCAGGACGGGGCTGAGCAGGCTCTCCATGGTGGAGGCGACCTGCGAGGCGGACAGGGCGCGCGTGTAGGCGGCCTCGTCGGGCACGATGTCGGGGATGACGGCCTGGAACGTCGGGGTGAAGGCCGCGGAGGCGGCCTGGAGCAGGCCGATCAGCACGTAGACGTGCCAGACCTCGGAGACCAGCGGCAGGGCCAGGACCACCGCGCCGCGGATCACGTCGAGGAGGAACAGGAACGTTCTCCGGGGGAGCCGGTCGACGTACGCGGCGGCCAGGGGCGCGATGACCACGTACAGGACCATCTTGATGGTCAGGGTGGTGGCGAGCACCACGCCGGCGCGCGGACCGGCGAGGTCGTAGGCGAGCAGACCGAGGGCCACCGTGGTCAGCCCGGTGCCGAACAGGGCGATGACCTGGGCGCCGAACAGACGGCGGTAGTCGCGCAGGGCGAACAGGCGCATGGCGGGTTCCTTCCGTGTCCGTGCGGCGGGGCGCGGCCCCGGGGCGGAGGCCGCGCCCCGCGCGTACAGGCGGGGAGATGGCGGGACAAGGGGTCGCTTCCGTCCGTGGGGTGGGCGGCGGGTGGTCAGTGGTGGCCGTGGTGGCCGTGGTGCGCGTGGTGGCCGTGGTGTTCCTGGGGGTGGTTCCCGTGTCCGGCCGCGGTGGTCTCCACCGTGAACTCGGCCGTCCGGACGACGCCGTCGTGCTGGAAGTCCAGGTACAGCCGGTAGGTGCCGGCCGAGGGCGCGACCGCCACGAAGGTGATGGCGGGGCCCGGCGCGGTGACGCCGTCGCCGGGCGCGCCCTCCGGGTGGACGTGGAGGTAGCCCAGGTCGCCGACCCGCAGCGCCACCAGGTGTCCGTACGCGGCCAGGTAGGGCTGCAGGTCGGTGACGGGGTGGCCGTCCCGGCTGACGGTGAGGGTCAGTTCGCTCGCCTCGCCGGGCACGAGCGCGCCGTCGAGCGCGACGGTGTACGCGCCGGTCCGCGCGGTTCCGGTGGGCTCGGGGAGCGGCCGCGGGGCGTACGGTCCGGCGACGGCGACGTCGATCCCCAGCGTCAGGGTCCCGTCGTGGCCGACCGGGTGGATGTCCGTGAAGAACCTCCAGTCCCCGGGCTCCAGGGCCAGTTCGGTGCTCCAGGTGCCCTTCTCGTCCCGCACCGGGTGCACGTGCTGGAACCCGGTCGTGTCCCGCCGGACGGCGATGAAGTGCAGTTCCTTCTCGTGCTCGGGGACGTACTCGGTCACCGGCAGCCCGTCGGGGCCGGTCACCCTGAAGTCGATCCGCCGCGTGCCGGCGGTGAGGACCGTCGCGTCGAGTTCGAGGGTGTACCCGTCCTCCGAGACCGACAGTCCGCCGGGCCGGCCCCCGCCGTGACTTCCGTGGCCGCCCTCCTCGTGACCGGCGTGACCGGCGTGACCGATGTGGCTGGCGTGGCTGGCGTGGTCGTTCATGACGTCTCCTCTGGCGTGCCGAGGCTTCCGGTGCCGTCCCGGTCGGGACGACGATCACAACCATATACCCCCCGGGGGTATTCCGGGGATGGTGGAGAAAATTTCGCGGAGGGTCCCCGGGGCGAGGCCCCGGGCGGCCGGGCGTGACCGCGGAGAGGCCGGGCGCCGCGCCGGCGGTCCGCGCCGCGGGGACCACCGCCTCCGCCGGACCGGCCTCCGGCCCCGCACGCGCCGGCCACGGGGACCCGGCGGCGAGGTGAACGCCGGGACAACCGACCGAGGGCGCGGGGGAGTTGCCGGGAGCGCTGCGTTACGTTGAGGGGGTGACCGACATCGAATCGCGCATCGACACCTCCCGGCCGCACACCGCCCGGATCTGGAACTACTGGACCGGCGGCAAGGACAACTACCCGGTCGACCGGGAGGCGGGGGACCGGATCCGGCAGCTGCACCCCGGGATCGGGGAGTACGCGAAGGCGGACCGGCTGTTCCTGGGCCGGGCGGTGCGGCACCTGGCCGAGCGGGAGGGCATCCGGCAGTTCCTGGACATCGGGACGGGGCTGCCGAGCGCCGACAACACGCACGAGGTCGCCCAGCGCGTCGCCCCCGACGCGCGGGTCGTGTACGTGGACAACGACCCGCTCGTGCTCGCGCACGCCCGCGCGCTGCTCGTCGGGACGCCGGAGGGACGGACGGACTACCTGGACGCGGACCTGCGGGACGTCGACGCGATCCTGGCCGCCGCGGCGGAGACGCTCGACCTGACGAAGCCGGTCGCGCTGATGCTGCTCGGGGTCGTCATCTTCGTCGAGGACGACGAGGAGTCGTACGGAATCGTCCGCCGGCTCATGGACGCGCTCGCGCCCGGCAGCCACCTCGTCCTGTCCCACACGGTCACCCGCCCCGACATGCCGGACGTCGACGCGGCGGTGGCGTTCTGGAACGAGCACGGCACCCCGAAGCTCACCCAGCGCACCCCCGAGGCGATCGCCCGCTACTTCGACGGCCTGGAGCTGCTGGAGCCGGGCGTGGTGTCCTGCTCCGCGTGGCGGCCGGAGACCGTGGTGCCGGACGTCGCGATGTACGCGGGCGTCGGCCGCAAGTGAGGACGCGGCGCGGGGGCTCCTGACGCCGCGCCGCCTCAGGGGCTCCCGTCGCCGCCGCCACCGTCACCGCCCCCGTCGCCCGGGCGGCGCGGGCGGCTCCGCCGCGAGGGCGGGGCGGGGTGGCGGGACAGCCGGGCGTCCAGTTTCGCGAGCGTGGCCGCCGTGGCCATGAGGACGAGCGCCGTCGCCGCGAGGCCGATGCCGACGTGCAGGCCGTGCGCGGTCAGGACCACGCCGATGCCCAGGCTCGCGGGGACCCCCAGACCGGCCACGGCCGTCTGGAGCGCCTCCAGTCGCCTGCGCGTGCCGAACCGGCCGGCCATAGCGGTTCCCCCTCGCCGTGAAGTGTCGGTCCGGGGGTGGTTCCCGCGCCGCCGGGGCGGAACACGCGCCTCCAGGCACGGCCCGTCGTACCGCCCGCCCCGTGCGTCCCCCCTCGTGCGTTCCCGGCCCGGTGGGCGGATCCTGGAAGGGACGGGGGAGCAGCGCCCCGGCGCCGTGCGGCACCGGCGGCGCCGGACGGCATGCGAGGAGGCAGACCATGACGCGGAACCTGGAGTGGAAGGTCGGCCTGGAACTGAACGAGGAGGCGGGCCGGACCAGGGCCGAGGCACGGCTCGACACGGGGACGGCGACCTTCACCGGGCACGGTTCTGCCCGCTGCAACCCGTCGGACACGGACGTGCCGGTGATCGGCGACGAGCTCGCCGCGAGCCGGGCGATGAAGGACCTGGCGGGACAGCTGATGCGGGAGGCGAACCGCGAGATGGAGGCGGCGGGCGCCGGGACGGTGCCCGGCCGCACGGGCCCCGGATACGGCTGGCCGGAGGCGGTCTCCTGAGGAGCCCGCCACCCCGTGCGGTACGGCTCCGCGGGCACCCGCCCGCGGAGCCGTACCGCGCCCGGCGGGCCGTTCACCCCTGAGACGGCTCCACGGTCAGGTGGTCGACGACCTCGACCACCCCGTCGACGGACTCGCACAGCCGCACCAGGAGCCGGACGAGGTCCTGCCGGTGCACGGTGCCGCTGAGGGTCACGCGGCCCTCGTCGACGTCGATGTGGAGCGCCGCGGGGGAGAGCCCGAGGATGCGCATGACGACGTCCTCGCGGATCTCCTCCTGGATCGCGCGGTCGCGGCGCAGGAAGAGCTGGAGCAGGTCGCTGCGGCTGAGGACGCCGATGAGCCGGCCGCCCGCGTCCACGACCGGCAGCCGCTTGACCCGGTGCCGCTCCATCACCCGGGCGGCCTCCACGGCCGTCCAGGAGGGGCGGGCGGTGTGCACCGGGCTGGACATCATCGCCTCGGCGGTGCTGGGGCCGTCCTTGGCGGTGTGCCGGCGCAGCAGGTCCGCCTCGGAGACCACGCCCACCGGCCGGTTCTCCTCGTCGACCACCGGCACCGCCGTGATGCCGTACTCGTCGAGGAGCCGCGCGATCTCCTTGAACGGGGTCCCGCGCTGGACCGAGACCGCCGTCGGGGTCATCAGGTCCGCGACACTGCGGTGCCTCATCGTCCGTTCCGTCCCTTCTGCGGGTGATGGTTCCATGATCCCGCATCCGCCGCCCGGGGGAGACGGGCGGGGTGGGGAACAGGGGTGCGGAAGACGTCTTGTGGGTGGGACGGGTCCGTGGTTACCTGCCGGTTACCTCCGGTAAGTCGCTGTCCCCACACGGAAGAAGGCCCCCCATGCCCTCGGCTCGTACGACCCGGACCCGTCGCCTCGCGGTCGCCCTCGCCGCCTCCCTCACGGCCTCTCTCTCGCTCCTCGCCCCGGCCGCCGCCGCGCCCCCGTCCGCCCCGGCCGGCGCCGCCGACGCGCCCCTGCGCGAGGTCATGTTCGTCGGCAACAACTGGGACGGCACCGCCGATGTCATCGCCGCCCGGGGCGACTTCCACCGCATCGGCCGGGTGAACGTGATCCCGGACAAGGAGGAGCGCCTCCGCGAGATCTACCTCAACCCCGTCAAGCTCGCGTTCTTCCTCGGCGTCCGCAACGGCCCGGGCGAGGGCCACGACCAGTTCGTGGACGACATGTACGCCACCCCCGACGGCACCGCCATGGTCGTCTCGCGCCCCAGCTTCGCCGACGTCGTCTCCCTCGACCTGCGCACCGGCCGGATCAACTGGCGCTTCCCGGTGGCCGGTCACCGCTCCGACCACATGGCCGTCTCGCCCGACGGCACCCGTGTCGCCGTCTCCGCCTCCACCGCCGACACCGTCCACGTCCTGGACATCGCCACCGGCCGCCAGGTCGGCTCCTTCAAGACCGGCGCCAAGCCCCACGAGAACGTCTTCACCTCCGACGGACGGCTGTGGAACATGTCGATCGGCGAGGTCACCACCGCCCTCGACGCGCCCTGGCTCGACTGGACCAAGGGCGACCGGAAGATCACCGTCGTCGACGCCACCACCTTCGAGACGGTCCGCGTCATCGACATGCGCCCCCGCCTCGACGCCTTCGGCCGCGACGACCTCTCCGACGCCGTCCGCCCCCTCGTCCTCACCCCCGACGAGAAGAAGCTCTACTTCCAGGTCTCCTTCCTCAACGGCTTCCTGGAGTACGACGTGGAGAGCGACCGCGTCACCCGGCTGAAGAACCTGCCGGGCAACCCCGCCACGGACCCCGACCGCACCACCTGGGTCAACGACTCGCGCCACCACGGCCTCTCGATCAGCCCGGACGGCCGCAAGCTCTGTGTCGCCGGCACCATGGACGACTACGCCACCGTCGTCGACCGCGAGACCCTCCAGGAGGGCCCGCTGGTGCCGGCGGACAAGCCCTACTGGGCCACGGTGAGCGGCGACGGCCGGTCCTGCGTCGTCTCGGAGAGCGGCTCCGACCGGGTCAGCGCCATCGACTTCGCCACCGGCGAGCGCGTCGCCTCGGTGGCCGTCGGCGACCACCCCCAGCGGGTCAGGCTCGCCCGCGTCCCCGCCGACTGGGTCTCCCCCACGGGGAACTGACCTCTCGTCACGTGGCGGAGGGGCCGGCCGGATCGCCCTCGATCCGGCCGGCCCCTCCTCGTCGTCCGCTCAGGAGCGGGCGACCGTCACCTCGTGGAGCGAGTAGCCCCACTGCGTGGCCCGCCGCTCCCCGTGGATCCGTACGTACCGGGCGGGCGTGGAGGCGAACTCGGCCGTGTCGTAACCGCCGTCCCCCGCCTCCGTCGACCAGACCGTCCGCCAGGCCTCACCGTCCTCGGAGACCTCGATCCGGTACTGGCGGGCGTACGCCCGCTCCCAGTCCAGGGTCACCCGGCCGACCCGCCGGACCTCGCCCAGGTCCACCCGGAGCCACTGGTCGTCCGACCAGTCGCTCGCCCAGCGGGTCCCGGTGTCCCCGTCGAAGGCGCGCCCGGAGGCGTAGCTCGTGAACGGGTGCCACTCGGTCGAACTGGCCGAAGCGGGCCTGCCCGACGCCAGGTTCACGCCCGGCTCGTGCCGCTCGGTCGCCCGCCAGGTCCGCAGGTAGGACTCGGCGCCGAGCGCCAGGTCGTCGATGACGGCGGGGCCGCCCGGGGTGCGCCGGATCTGCTCGATCCAGTCCGGCACCAGGCCGGCGTGCGCGGCGCCGTCCGTGTTGAGGTCCCAGGTCCGCTCGCCGGTCACCTGCCGGTCGAGCACGGTGCCGCCGTCGAAGCTGCGGTACGGGTACGTCACCGCGTTCGGCGCGTCGGGGCCCACCGGGCCGGGCCAGCCGCCGACGCCGTTCATGTCCGTGCCGTACCCGAGGCCGACGCCGTACTTCTCGCGCAGCTCGGCCTTCCCGTTCGCCTCGCCGATGAAGCCGCCGGCGCCGTGCATGTACGGAGCGGTGAACCCGCCCAGCTTGTACAGCCGTTCGGTCCAGTCGAGGTCCATCCAGCTGTGCGTGGAGAGCACGCCCGGGTACTCCTCGGCCTCCAGCATGTCCAGCGCCCGGCCGGCCGCCTTCACGCTCATGTGGTCGAGCTCCAGCATCATGCCCCGCTCCATCATGCCCCGGAGCGCGTACTCGCCCAGGCGGGTCAGCCCCCGGGTGTTGCAGCGCGCGTCGGAGGCGTAGCCCGGCACGCTCACCCCGGCCGGCAGCTTCTCCGCCATGGCGGCGGGCGCGACGAGCCCGATCGGGTTGTCCTGCTGCGGGCCCGCGCACTTCTCGGTCGCCCAGAAGGTGCCGGTGGACAGGAACTGGCCGATGTTCACCGCCACGCCCGTCGTGCCGCTGTCGAAGCGGACGCCGCACAGCGCGTTGTCGAACTTGTGGCACAGGAACATGCTGCGCACCCCGAGCCCGTACAGCTCGTCCAGGCCGCGGTCGATGTCCGCCCGGTCGCACTGGGCCACGTCGAGGATCTGCTTGCAGCCGAACGGCTCCGAGGTCTCCACCCCGAGGACGACGGCGAGCTTGCCCTGCTCGATCACCGACCGCGCCTGGTCGGCGCTGGTGACGACGCGGAACCAGCCCTTGCCCGGGCCGCCGAACATCGCGTCGACGTAGTCCTGCATCTCGTAGGTCTTCCGGGCCTCCAGGCGGATGGCCTCCATCTCGTCGCACCCCCGGTCCCGGGGCATGATCGAGCACAACAGGCCGTTGGAGACGAGGTCGTTGACGAGCACGCGCTGCCCGCCGCGCCAGGCCCGCTCCAGCCAGGCGTAGTAGTTCTGCTGGTGGGTCAGCGAGTCGTGGGCCGGCCAGTCGGCGAAGGTGGGCCAGCCGTCCGGGTCGTGGGTGCCGTTCGCGCCGCCGGTGAGGTTCTCGAAGAGGGCGCCGGAACCGTCCGGGTAGTGCTCCGGGCAGTCCTTCAGGGCGTCCGCCACGCCGGCCGTCGAGAACGGCTTGCCGCAGATCAGCCGCCCGCCGAAGCCCTCGTTGGACATCACGTGGTTGTGCGCGTCGACGAAACCGCGCACCCGCCCCTGGGCGTCGGTGCCGGTGAACGGCGCGCCCGTGGCGTTGACCTGGGAATCGGTCGCCGGCCGCGCGGTCGGCTCCCACCACGGCGAACCGGCCGCGGGGACGGGCGCGGCGCCGAAGAGCACCGCCGCGAGGGCGAGGAGGAGGGACACGAGGCCGAGGCGGCGTGTCCCGCGGAAGGAGGAGGTGTTCCGGGTCGTGGGTGGGGGCATGGTCGCGAAGCCTCCGGTCGGTGGGGGGAGTACCGGGCGCCCCGAGGATCGCGGTGCCGGAGGACCGAGTCAAGGGTCCGGGTCAAATGACCTGTTGACGATCGGGGACCCCGCCGCCGCCCCCGCCCCGGCGTCACCCCTCGATCAGCCGCACCAGCTGATCGGCCGTCAACTCCAGCTGGTCCTCGGCCGCTTCCTCGTCCCGCAGGACCAGGTACTGGAGCGTCATGCCGTCCACCGCCGCCGCCAGGTGCCGGGCCAGCGTCCCCACCGGCACCTTCGGCTCCTCCCCGCGCACCGCCCCCACCTGCTCCACCAGCTCCGTCGCCGACCGCACGTACTGCTCGTACTGGGCGCGCGCCAGGTGCTCGAAGCCCGGCTCGCGCAGCGCGTACTGGGTGAGGTCGTACGTGAGCATGTGGTGCTCCGGATGGGCGGTGACGTCCTCCCAGTACGCCCGCAGCGCCGCCCGCACCGTCTCGCGCAGGGTCGCCCGCGGCTCGACCGCCTTCCTCACCCGCGCCACGTAGTCGCCGATGATGGTCTCGATGGCCGCTTCGAGCAGGGCCTGCTTGGAGTCGAAGCAGTAGTGGAAGACGCTCAGCGAGACCCCGGCCTCGGCGGAGATCGACCGCGTGGTGGTCCTGGCCACGCCGTCCCGGCTCATCGCCCTGATCGCCGCCTCGACCAGCTGCCGGCGTCGCTCCGCCGACGGCATCCGCCCCATGCTTCCTCCTCGTTTCCGGGGCGCCAGGGTAACCGCAGCCTCCTGGCGGCGGACCGGGAGGCCGGTGGCCGGTCCGGCGGTCAGCCCGCCGGCGGCCAGGCGCCCCGGTCCGCGAGGTGCAGGATCAGGGCGGCGATGTTCCAGGCGTCGTCCTCGCCGCGGTGGTGGCGGCCTTCCAGGGGGAGGCCGGCGTGGGTGAGGGCCTGGGCCATGCCGGGGCACCTGCGCAGGGCGTGGGCCTCGGTGAAGACGGCCTTGGCGTTGGTGTGGCGGCGGCCGAAGGGGTACGGGGTGCGGGTGGCCTCGCACTGGCGGGTGAACTGTTTGCGGTCGTAGTCGCCCCAGCTCGCCCAGGGGCGGGTGCCGGCGGCGTGGTCGCGGGAGAGCAGCCGGCAGGCGGTCGCGAAGTCGACGCCGGTCTCCACCTCGGCCTGGGTCAGGCCGGTCAGTTCGGTGCAGAAGGCGCTCACGCGCGAGCGGGCCGGGCGGACCAGGATCCGGTGGCGGCCGACCCGTTCGCCGGCGACCGGGTCCACGACGGTCAGTCCGATCTCGATGATCTCGCTGACCTCGCCCGGCGGGGGCGTCGTGTCCCAGCAGGTCGCCTCGACGTCGACGACGTTGATCAGGGAAGGGGAGTCCATGGACGGAGCCTAGGAGGGCCGCCCGGCCGCGGGCATCCGGATTTTCCCGTGGCCCCGGTCCCCCGGCCCCCCGGTCTTCCTCAGCTCGCCTCAGTCCTCCTTCGGGGTCAGGACCGCGCGCAGGGCCGCCACCGCGTGGGCCCGGTGGTCGTCGAGCCAGTGGACGGCGGCGGCCTTGTCGCCCTCGCGGAGGGCGGAGAGGACGGCGCGGTGCTCGTGGACGGCCTGCGCGCGGTGGCCCGGGTCGGTGTAGTAGAGGGAGCGGTAGGCGTCCGTGGAGTCCCACAGGGTGGTGATCATGCGGACCAGACGGGGCATGCCGCAGGCGTCGATCAGGGTGAAGTGGAAGCGGCGGTTGGCCTCGGCCATGGCCGTCACGTCGCCGGCCCGGGCGGCCCGTTCGACCTCGCGCTGGATCTCCTCCAGGGTCGCAGTGAGGTCCTCCGGGCCGACGTCCATGGCGCGGCGGACCGCCTCCGTCTCCAGGAGGGCGCGGATGCGGTAGATCTCCTCCAGGTCGGCGAGGGACAGCTCGGCGACGAAGTAGCCGCGGTGTATGTGGTGGACGACCAGGCCCTCGGCCTCCAGGGCCTTGAGCGCCTCGCGCAGCGGGACGCGGCTCACCTCCAGCCGGGCGGCGAGGGCGTCCTGCCGGATGGGCGCGCCCGGGCGGAGCTCACCGCTGGTGATGGCGGCCCGCACCTCCTCCAGGACGAACTGCTGGGCCGTCTGGGGCCGTCGCCTCTCCACCACGCCGCTCATCGATCCGACCTTCCGTCGCCGTTCCTCGCGCACCGGCGGCTGCCGTCGCCGTCGGTGACCGCCATCTTCCTACGGATCAGGACCGCCCGGTCGCGTTGTCCACAGGCGGGATTCCGGCCAGTACCTCGGCGGTGTGCTCGCCGAGGCGCGGGGGAGCGGAGCGGTACGAGGGCGGGGTGGCGCCGAAGCGGACCGGGTGGGCGACCTGGCCGGGGCCGGCGGCCTCCTCCGGGATCCGGGCGCCGAGTCCCAGGCGGTCGGCGAGCGCGAAGGCGCCCGCCAGGTCGTTGATCGGGCCGCAGGGCACGCCGGCGGCGGTCAGCTCCTCGAACCAGGCGTCGGCGGTGCGGGAGGCGAGCGGCCCGGCCAGCGCGGCCGTCAGTTCCTTGCGGTGGGCGACCCGGGCCGTGTTGGTGGCGAAGCGGGCGTCCTCGGCCAGGCCGGGGAGGCCGATCCGCTCGCACAGCGCCCGGAACTGCCGGTCGTTGCCGACCGCCAGGACCAGCGGCCGGTCCCGGGCCTCGAAGACCTCGTACGGGGTGATGCTCGGGTGGCGGTTGCCCATGGCGCGCGGGACGACGCCGGCGCCGAGGTGGGCGGAGGCCTGGTTGGTGAGCGCGGAGAGCAGCGAGCCGAGCAGCGAGACCTCGACGCGCTGGCCCTCGCCGGTGCGCTCGCGGTGGCGCAGGGCGGCGAGGACGCCCAGTCCGGCGTGGAGGCCGGTGATGACATCGACGAGGGCGACGCCCGCCTTCGTCCCCTGTCCTCCGGGTTCGCCGGTGACGCTCATCAGACCGCCCATGGCCTGGACGAGCAGGTCGTAGCCGGGGAGCGCGGCGCCGCCGTCGGTGCCGAAGCCGGTCACCGAGCAGTAGACGAGGCCGGGGTTGGTGCGGCGGACCTCCTCGAAGCCGAGGCCCAGCTTCTCCATGGTGCCCGGCCGGAAGTTCTCCACCAGGACGTCGGCGCGGTCGACGATCGCCCGCGCCGCGGCCAGGTCGCCGGGGTCGGCGAGGTCGAGGGCGACGGACCGCTTGTTGCGGTTGACCCCGAGGAAGTAGGTGGCCCGGCCGTCCGCGAAGGGCGGCCCCCAGGCGCGGGTGTCGTCACCGGCGCCCGGCCGCTCGATCTTGATGACGTCGGCGCCGAGGTCGGCGAGGAGCATCGTCATGTACGGCCCGGCGAGGACCCGGCCGAAGTCGGCGACGACGAGCCCGGAGAGGGCGCCGGGGCCGGTCTCGTGGGGGTGGTCCGTGTGCATTCCCGTGCTCCCTCGGTGGCATCGGACGGTGGATCCAGGAGAGGGGATCCAGGAGATTGGAGATTGGATCCAATCGGGACCGTAGGGGCCGGAGATCGGATTTTCAATACTGGATCCAAAATCCAATCTGTGGTTACGCTTCGGCACGCCACGCCGAGCACGACCCTCGCCACAGCCGCCAGGAGGCCGCCCGTGAAGTCCTCGCCGTCCACCCCCACCCACCCCCTCGCCCTCCTCGCCGTCGACGGCCTGCTCAGCGACGAGGAGCGCGAGATCCGCGCCACCGTCCGCGCCGCCGCCGACCGCGAACTGCGCCCGCACATCGCCGGCTGGTTCGAGAAGGGCGAGATCCCGGCCCGCGAACTCGCCCGCACCCTCGGCGGGCTGGGCGTGCTCGGCATGCACCTGGAGGGGTACGGCTGCGCGGGCACCAACTCCGTGGCGTACGGCCTGGCCTGCATGGAACTGGAGGCCGTCGACTCCGGCCTGCGCTCCCTCGTCTCCGTGCAGGGCTCGCTCGCGATGTACGCGATCTGGAAGCACGGCTCCGAGGAGCAGAAGCAGCGGTGGCTGCCGAAGATGGCGGCCGGCGAGTACATCGGCTGTTTCGGCCTCACCGAGCCCGACGCCGGCTCCGACCCGGGCGCGATGCGGACCAACGCCAAGCGGGACGGCGACGACTGGATCCTCAACGGCACCAAGATGTGGATCACCAACGGTTCCGTCGCCGACGTCGCCGTGGTCTGGGCCCGCACCGAGGAGGGCGTCCGCGGCTTCCTCGTCCCGGCCGGCACCCCCGGCTTCAGCGCCCCCGAGATCACGATGAAGCTGTCGCTGCGGGCGAGCGTCACCGCCGAACTGGTCCTGGAGGACGTCCGGCTCCCCGCCGACGCGATGCTGCCCGGCGCCCGCGGCCTCTCCGGCCCGCTCGGCTGTCTCAACGAGGCCCGCTTCGGCATCGTCTTCGGCGCCCTCGGCGCCGCCCGCGACTGCCTGGAGACCGCGATCTCCTACGCGAAGGACCGCACCGTCTTCGCGCGCTCCCTCGCCTCGTACCAGCTCACCCAGCAGAAGCTCGCGGACATGTCCGTCGAGCTCGGCAAGGGCATGCTGCTCGCCCTCCACCTCGGCCGCCTCAAGGACGCCGGCGAGCTCACCCCCGAACAGATCAGCGTCGGCAAGCTCAACAACGTCCGCGAGGCCATCGCCATCGCCCGCGAGTGCCGCACGATCCTCGGCGCCAACGGCATCACCCTGGAGTACCCCGTGCTGCGCCACGCCAACAACCTGGAGTCCGTCCTCACCTACGAGGGCACCAGCGAGGTCCACTCCCTCGTCATCGGCAAGGCGCTCACCGGCGAGCAGGCGTTCCGCTGACCCGCGCGGGCGACCGGCGGGCGGGGGCGGTCCAGGCCGCCCCCGCTGACCCGCCCGTCGCTCAGCCCGCCGTCACGCGCGCGAGGAACGCGTCCAGGTTCCCCATGGCGCGGGCCACCCGGTCCTCCAGGGACAGGGTCTCCTCGTGCCGCAGCCCCCGCAGCTTCGGGACGCGCTTCCCGCGCAGGTAGAGGGAGCAGGCCAGGTCGGCGCAGACGTAGACGCCGACCGTGTTCCCCTCCCGGCCCCGGGCCCCGGCCAGCGGGGCGGCCAGCAGGGTGACGCCCGACGAGGCGTGCCCGGTCATGCAGATCTGGCACATGCTCGTCTTCACGGCGCTGGTCCGGCCCGTCGCGGGCACCCGCAGGGACACCCCGAGCGGCCCGTCCTCCCGGCGCACCACCAGATGGGCGCGGAGCGGCGCTCCGGGGTCCACCCACCCCAGGAAGTCCAGGTCCTCCCAGGGCGTCTCGGCGAAGTCCAGCGGCAGCTTCAGCCGCGCGGCATCCCCCTTCGTCGCGTTCACGAACGACGAACGGATCTCTTTCTCGGTCAACGGTTCCACTCGTTGGACCGTACAGGCATCCCCGCCGCCGGGGCATCCCGATATTTCCGGTGCGGGCCGGGAGCTACGCCACCCACTCCGGCAGCGCCGGGTCCGTGAACCGCCCCGGCGCCCCCTCCAGGGCCGCCGCCAGCCGCTCCGCGGCCGGCTCGTACACCTCCTCCGGCAGCGTGTACGGGATCCGCAGCCGGTGCTCGTGCGTCCCCGGGTCCACCCCGAACCGGGCCCCGCCCTCCACCCGCACCCCGTGCCGCAGCGCCCGCGCCGCCAGCTGCGTCGCCACCGGCCGCCCCAGGTCGATCCACAGGCACATCCCGCCCGGCGGCACCGACCACCGCCACTCCGGCAGGTGCCGGGCCAGCGCCGTGCCCAGCGCCTCCCGGCGCCGCCGCAGCTCCGCCAGGCGCGCGGCGACGATCGGCTCCAGGCGCCGCATCAGCGCCACCGCCACCAGCTGGTCGAGGACCGAACCCGACAGATCGGCCGTGACCCGGGTCCGCGTCAGCTCCGTCACCACCCGCGCCGACGCCCGCACCCAGCCCACCCGCAGCCCGCCCCAGCAGCTCTTGCTCAGCGAGCCCAGCGAGACGATCTGCTCCCCGCCGCCGGTCCCGGCCGCCGCCGCGAACGGCGCCGGGGCCGGCACGTCCAGCGCCATGTCCGTCAGCGTCTCGTCCACCACCAGCCACGTCCCCGTCGCCCGCGCCGCCCGCGCCAGCTCCCGCCCCTGCTCGCGCGGCATCAGCCGGCCCGTCGGGTTGTGGAAGTCGGGGATCAGATAGGCCAGCCGCGGGGCGGTCTGCCGCAGCGCCGCGTCCACGAGCCCGGTGTCCCACCCGGCCTCGGTCACCGGCACCGGCGTCACCCGCATCCCCCGGCCCCGCATCGCGTCGAGCGCGTTCGCGTACGAGGGGTTCTCCGCCAGCACCCGGTCGCCGGGCCGCCCGAACTGCGCGAGGACCAGCGACAGCGCCTGCTGCGCCCCCGTCGTCACCAGGATCTGCTCCGGCCGCGTCGGCAGCCCCCGCGCGGTGTACCGCTCCGCCACCGCCGCCCGCAGCTCCGGCAGGCCGTACGGGTGGTAGCCCGGCGCCGCCGCGTACCGCGGCAGCTCGGCGGAGGCCTCCGCCAGCGCCTCCGCCAGCTCGGCCCGCGGCCCCTGCGGCGCGGCCATCGCCAGGTCGATCACCTCGTCCGACTGGTCCGGGAAGAGGCCCGGCACGGTCGGCGCCTGCCCGTCCGGCAGCGCCGTCCACGTCCCCGCGCCCCGCCGGCTGTGCGCGTACCCGCTCTCCCGCAGCAGGTCGTACGCCCCCGTCACCGTCGTCCGGCTCACCTCCAGGACCTGCGCGAGCTCCCGCTCGGCGGGCAGCCGCAGCCGTAGCGCCACCCGCCCGTCGAGCAGCGCCTCCCGCACCGCGCGCGCGAGCTCGCGGTAGCCGAACCGGCCCTCCGGCGGCGGGGTGAGCAGCGAGGCGAGCTGGCGGCCCGTCAGGGTCCGGTCCACGGTGTGGACCACGCGGCCCTCTGCCATGCCAATCACTCCTTATTGGCTCTGCTGTCCAGTCCAATAAGGCTACAGACTTCCCTCAGTGGCTCGGTAGTGCTCCGGACGGGGCCGACCACCGGCCACCTTCGCATTCCACGCGGCCGGTCCACGGTCCGCGCGACCGGGAGGAGCCCCATGACCACGCACTTCACCGACCGCGACGAGCGGCTCTGGCAGCGGCGCGCCGAGGAGCCGGCCGCCCGCCCGCTGCCCGTGGGCACCTGGCTGCGCACCCTGCGCGCCACCCTCCGCCCCCACCGGCCCGCCGCCCGGCCGGCCCTCCGGTCCACGGCCCGCCATCGGCCCGCCGCCCGGCCGGCGGAGGGCGCCGTGTGACCCCCGGAGCGCCCCCGCGGGGCGCGGGGCCTCAGCCCGTGACCGGGGCGGATCCGGAGGAGGGGACCAGCGGCGACAGACCGGAGGAGGCCGACGCGGAACGCCCGTCCGTCCCGCCGGTGGTCGTGCCCGTCGTGGTGTCGGTGGTCGTGGTCTCCGTCCCGTCCGTCGGGGCTTCGTCGGTCGTCGTGCCGGGGTCGTCCGACGGCGAGTCCGGCGGGGGGTCGGAGGGGGAGTCCGGCGGCGAGTCCGAGGGCGAGTCCGACGGGGTGTCGGAAGGGGGCTCGGAGGTGGGGGACGAGGAGTCCGTCGACGGGGTCGGCGTGGACGTCGTCGCCGTCGGCGAGAGGGTGGGCGGGCACGGGGACGGCGTCACGCCGTCGACCGGCTTCGGCGTCTCGTCGCCGGTCACCGTCACGCACGGCGCCGGCGAGGTCGGGGTGCCCGACGGCGCCGGGGAGGTGGTGGTCGGCGTGGGGCGGGGCGGCGGAGGGGTCGGCTTGTCGTGCCGCCCGGTGTCGCCGTGCTTCCGCGCGAACCAGGAGTCCCGCTCGGGGTCGTACACCACGAACACGTCGACCACCGTCACCGAGGGGGCCACGACCACGACCTGGGAGGCCTGGTAGTTCGGCCACGGGGTGCCCGTGGTGCGCGGCTCCCGCTGGGCCACCGGCTCGGCCAGCGGGTTGCCGCAGGCGCACCGCACCCGGGGCACGCCCCGGCTGTCGACGAGGACGGCGGTCCCGGCCTGGAGGACCGCCTGGTACGTGGTGGCGGCGCCGTCCTTGAAGCCGTGGTTGGTCACCCGGGTGTCCACCCGGAGCTGGAGTGGCGTCAGGGAGCGGAGGTAGCCCGGCACCGCGTTCGCCTCCAGGCCGAGGATCCTCGCGAAGGCGGCGTTCTTGGCGGGCTCCGCGGAGAGGTAGCGGATCTGCCGCTCCACGTCGCAGCTCGCCGTCTCGCGCGTACCGCCGTACAGGCCGGGGGTGGAGCCCGACACTCGCGGGGTGGCGGCCTCCGCCGTACCGGTGCGCGGCGGCAGCGAGGCCGCTCCGGAGGCGCTGTCCGTGCGGGCCGTGGAGGCCGTGAAGGGGTCGGGGCCGGAGGCGGAGGTGTTCTGCAGGAAGACCTCCCCGCTGCCGCCGGACCCGGCGGTGTCGCCCTTGTCGTCCGACCGTCCGACGAGCACCACGGTGAGCGCGGCGGCCGCGACGACGACGGCGGTGAGCGAGGCGATCTTCGGCACCGACCGCCACCACGGCGGCCCGCCGCCCCTCTCGCCGCCGTAGTGGGACCCGCCGCCGCCCCCGGGGCCTCCTCCTTCGCCCCCGCCGCCCCCGCCTCCTCCTCCGCCGGAACCGCCGTGGGGCGGCGTGGGCGGGGGCCCGGCGGCCCCGGGGCGGGTGGCCGCGCCGGACAGCGGACCCGAGGGCGGGCCCGTGGGCGGACCGGAGGGGGGAACCGACGGAGGTCCGGACGGCGGCGGGTGGGAAGTCACGTTTTTCCCTTTCTTCCGTACGGCGCCATTCTGGGCGCCGTACGGAAGCCCCGCACCCGCAGCCGCCCTCCCCGGGGGCCGGCCCCACCGCGCCCCCGGCCGCCCGGTTGCCGGAGACCGGTACCCGGAGGGCGGCCAGGCTGCTGGGGGCGGACATGGCGCCCGCCGGGCGGCCCGTGGCGTGATCGTTCCGGTCCGGGCGGACGAGGAGCCCGGGAGCACGGCGGGGAGGACGACCATGACGGGGAACGCGACGGCGGGCCGGGACCAGGACCGGCCCGGGTCGGTGCGGGGGCAGCGGCTGTGGGGGATCGGCTGCGCGCTGCTCGGGCTGGCGGCGCTGGGGGCCGCGGCGGGGCTGGGCGTGGTCCTTTCCGGACAGGTGGAGGCCGAGCGGGCGTACCGTGCGGCCGGGCCCTGCGCCGCCGGAGCGGCCGGCGGGACGGACTGCCTGCGCACGGTACGGGCCACGGTGGAGTCCGCCGAGGAGGTCCGCTCCGGGAAGGCCCGGCAGTTCCGGGTGCGGCTGCGCCCGCCGGCCCCCGCTCCGCTGGACAGGCCGCTGGACCTGGAGCCGGCGGGGGAGCTCTCCCGGGTCCTGGGGCCCGGCGACGCCGTCGAGGTCACCGTCTGGCGCGACCTCCGCGTCTCCGCCCGGCACGCGGGCCTGAGCGAGGACGTCGACCCGCTGCCGGAAGGCGATGTGGGGCCGCTCGCCGGGCTCGCGGCCGCCTGCGTCTGGCTGGCGGGGGTGGCCTTCGTCGGCGCGTACGGCGGTGAGCGCCGGGCCCGGGACACGGCGCGGGGCCGCGTCCCCCGGGCGCGGGTCCGTTTCGGCCCGGCGAGGATCTGCGGCGTCCTGGCCGTCCCCCTCCTCGTGGGTTTCGTCGCCGGCGGGGTCTGGGACGGCTGGGCGGCCGTGGCGGCGACGGCCGCCGGCTCGGCCCTGGTGGCCGTCCAGGCCACCGTCTTCGTCCTCCGCGCCGACCGCTGAGCCGCCCGGCGGCGGCCGCGGGCCCCGCCGCCCTCACCCCCGCCTCCGTTCCTTCTCCGCCGGGGTGACGGCGCGTCACCTGAACGACCGGAGGAAGGCCCGGGTCCGCTCGTGCTCCGGCGCGTCGAGGAGCGACCCGGGCGGGCCGGATTCGAGCACGCGGCCCCGGTCGAACATCAGGATCCGGTCGGAGACGTCCCGGGCGAAGCCCATCTCGTGCGTGACGCAGAGCATGGTGATGTCGGTGGCGCCGGCCACGTCCCGCAGCACGTCCAGGACCTCCGCCACCAGTTCGGGGTCGAGGGCGGAGGTCACCTCGTCCAGGAGCAGCAGGCCGGGGCGCATCGCCAGGGCCCGGGCGATGGCGACGCGCTGCTGCTGGCCGCCGGAGAGCCGGGTGGGGTGGGCGTCCTCCTTGTCGGCGAGGCCGACGAGGGCCAGCAGGTCCCGGGCGCGCGCGGCGGCCTCGTCCGCGTCGAGGCCCAGGACGTGCCGGGGCGCCTCCACGACGTTCGCCAGGACGCTCATGTGCGGGAAGAGGTTGAACTGCTGGAAGACCATGCCGACGCGTCTGCGGCGCGGGGCCAGGTAGCGCTCGTCCGCCGGGACGAGCTTCCCGCCGGGGCCGGCCGGCATGTGCGAGAACGGCTCCCCGTCGACGTGGACGATCCCGTCCGTGACCCGCTCCAGGGTCATCAGGAGCCGCAGGATGGTGGTCTTCCCGGAGCCGCTCGGGCCGATCAGCGTCACCCGCTCGCCGGGCGCGACCGTCAGGTCGAGGCCGTCGAGGACGGTGTGGTCCCCGAACCGCTTCGTCACCCGGTCGAACCGGACCTTCTCCGGGGCGCGATCGGTCTCAGTGGGCAAGGCGGGCCTCCAGTCGGCGGACGAGCAGGGACGTCGGCCAGCTCGCCAGCAGGAAGACGACGGCGGCCAGGGTGAAGCTCTCCAGATAGGCGAAGTGGGTGCTGCCGAAGGCGCTCGCCTCGTGGACCATCTCGTCCACCGTGATCACGGAGAGGAACGGGGTCTCCTTGAACAGGGAGATCGCGTAGTTGCCGAGCGACGGGAGCACGTTGCGCACGGCCTGCGGCAGGACCACCGCGCGCCACACCCGCCGCCGCGGCAGCGACAGCGCCGTGCACGCCTCCCACTGCCCCTTCGGCACGGCGTCGATCCCGGCCCGGTACACCTCGGAGAGGTACGTGGCGTAGTGCAGGCCCAGGACCAGGACGCCGAGCGCGAGCGCGTCCAGGCCCGGCACCAGCACCCAGGCGGCGAAGAGCTGCACCATGACCGGCGTCGAGCGGACGAACGCGGCGAGCGCGCCCACCGGCCCGGCCACCCACCGGGGGGCGGAGCGCCGGAGCAGGGCGACGGCGAGGCCGGCGACCGCGGCGACGGCGAAGCCGAGCACGGTGGCGAGCAGGGTGACGCCGAAGCCGGACAGCACGACGGGCAGCGCGGCGCGCGCCGCGTCCATGTCCCACATCACGCGCCACCGCCCACGGCGCCCAGCCGCGCCTTCGCCCGGCGCTCCAGCGCGTTCATCCCCGCGCCCAGCAGGGCGGCGATCCCGAAGTACAGCAGGAGCAGCAGCAGATGGGCGGCGGCGGTGCCGCCGGTCGCCGAGCGGAGCTGGTCGATCCGGAAGGTGAGGTCGGCGACGGTGACCAGGGACAGCAGCGGGGTCGCCTTGAGGAGTTGGATCAGCAGGTTCTTGAAGGGCGGGATCATCAGCGCGTACGCCTGCGGCAGCACGATCCGCCGCAGGCGCAGCCCCGGCCCCATGCCCAGCGCGATCGCCGCCTCGGTCTGGGCGGCGGGCACCGCGGCGAGCGCGCCCCGCACCACCTCCGCCCCGTAGGCCCCGTAGTTGAGGCCGAGGGCGAGCACCCCGCAGGCCAGCGGTTCGAGGCGGAAGCCGAGCATCGGCAGCGCGAAGAACAGCCAGAACAGCTGGACGTACAGCGAGGTGCCGCGGAGGAACTCGACGGTGACGCGGGTGGCGCCGCGGACGACGACGGAGCGGGAGCGGGAGGCCAGGCCCAGGGCGAAGGCGACGAGGAGGGCGAGGGCCGCGCCCAGCGCCGTCGCCTCCAGGGTGACCAGGAGGCCCTCGCCGATCGACGGCAGCGCCCGGCCCAGCTCGGAGAGGAACGCGGTCATGCCGGAGCCCGTCACCCCGCGCACAGGTCCGCGGTGCGCAGGGTGCGCGGCGGCACCTCGCGCTCGGTGAAGCCGTACTTCCCGATCAGCCGCACGTACCGGGCGGGGTCGCCGGTGATCTTCGTGAGTTCCGTGTCGAAGGCCTTCCGCAGGGAGACGGCGCCCCGCCGGAAGACGGCGCCGCCGGGGCTGTACCGCTTCACCCCGTCGACCACCGGCACGAACGGTTCGAGGACCTCCACGGCGGCGCCGGCGTTGGTGCGGGCGAGCCGGCGCAGCGAGATGCCGGTGAGGGCGAAGGCGTCGATCCGCCCGGCGAGCAGGGCGTCCAGGCCGTCCTGCTGCTTGGCCACCGTCACCACGGACCCGTCCCGGACGCCCGCCGCCTTCGCGTACGCGGCCTCGACGGCGGCCGTCAGGACGCCGACCCGCGCCCCCGCGCCCGCGCACGACGCCAGGTCGCTCAGGCCCTTCGGATTGCCCCGGGGGACCATGAGCGCGGTGGGGGAGACGAACTCCGGCTCGGAGAAGGCGACTTTGGCGCACCGCTCGGGCGTGATGGCCATGCCCGCGCTCACCACGTCGAACCGGCCGGCGAGCAGCCCGGGGATGAGCGACCCGAACTCGGTGAGCGTGGGCCGCAGTTCGGGTATGCCGAGGGCGGTGAAGACCTCCCGGTGGAGGGTGGGCGCCTCGCCGACGAGCTCGCCGCCGTCCTGGAAGCCGTACGGTGCCTCGCCGGCGAACCCCACCCGGACGTGGCCCTGCTTCCGCAGCCTCTCCAGCAGGTCCGCGTCACCGGCCGGCGCGCCCGTGCCGGCCTCCGTCCGGCTGCACGCGACGAGCGGGGCGGAGACGGTGAGCAGTCCGCCGAGCACGGCGGCGCGGGACAGGAGGTGTCTGCGGGAGGGGTGCGTCGTCATGTGCGTCCTTTCGCGGGGGAGGGGTGTCAGCCGATGGGGGTGGTGTCCCGGGCGGCGATGAAGGAGGGGCGGCGCACGGGTGCGGCGAACGGCCGCTCCGGGGCGTTCTCCACGCTGTTGAAGACGAGGAAGACGTTGCTGCGGGGGAAGGGGGTGATGTTGTCGCCGGAGCCGTGCAGGGCGTTGCAGTCGAACCAGACGGCGGAGCCGGCCTCGCCGGTGAAGTGCTCGATGCCGCAGGCCTCGGCGAAGGTGGTGAGGGCCTTGCGCGAGGGGATGCCGGCGTCCTGCATCCGCAGCGACTTCTTGTAGTTGTCCTTCGGCGTCTCGCCGGCGCAGCCGAGGAAGGTGCGGTGCGAGCCCGGCATGATCATGAGGCTGCCGTTGGTGGTGTGGTTCGGGGTCAGCGCGATCGACACCGACACCGCCCGCATCAGGGGCAGTCCGTCCTCGGCGTGCCAGGTCTCGAAGTCGGAGTGCCAGTAGAAGCCGCTGGCGCCGAAACCGGGCTTGACGTTGACGCGCGACTGGTGGATGTAGACGTCGGAGCCGAGGATCTGCCGGGCGCGGTCCACGAGCCGGGGGTCGGCGGCGAGCCGGCCGAACACCTCGCTGATCCGGTGCACTTCGAAGACGGAGCGGATCTCCCGGGAGCGGGGTTCGACGATCGCCCGCTCGTCCTCGCGCAGCCCCGGGTCGGCGACCAGCCGGTCGAGCTCCGCGCGGAGTTCGGCCACCTCCTCGGGGGTGACGAGGGCGTCGACGGCGAAGAAGCCGTTGCGCTCGTACTCCTCCAGCTCGCGCGGCCAGAAGGGGCCGGGCGTGCCGGGCTCGGACCAGACGACGGGCTCCTTGCGGTAGACGAGGGCCTCCTCGGTGCCGCGCGTGGGGTAGGGGTCGACGGGGCGGGCGGGAGCGGTGGTCATCGCGGTGCTGGCCTTTCTCGTACGGCGGGGATGGGGGAGGGGCGGGCGGTCAGGCGTCGTCCGGTTCGGTGAGCAGCGGGTAGACGCCGTTCTCGTCGTGGTCCTCGCGGCCGGTGACCGGCGGGTTGAAGACGCACAGGCAGCGGAACTCCTCCTTGACCTTGAGGGTGTGCCGCTCGTGGCCGTCGAGGAGGTACATGGTCCCGGGGGTGATCGTGTACGTCGTGCCGGTCTCGTGGTCGGTGAGTTCGGCCTCGCCGGCGGTGCAGACGACCGCCTCGACGTGGTTCGCGTACCACATGGCGGTCTCGGTCCCGGCGTACAGGACGGTCTCGTGGAGGGAGAAGCCGACGCGCTCGCGGGCGAGGACGATGCGCTTGCTCTCCCAGGTGCCGGAGGCGGACCTCACGTGCCGGTCGGTGTTCTCCAGCTCGGCGAAGCTGCGGACGATCATCGGTGGGCGGACCTTTCTGCGGGGGGTCAGGCGGTGTGGCGGACGGCGCGGGCGAGGATGCCGAGGCCCTCGTCCAGCTCGTCGTCGGTGGCGGTCAGCGGGGGCAGCAGCTTGACCACCTCGTCGCGCGGCCCGGAGGTCTCCACGAGGAGCCCCAGCTCGAAGGCGCGCCGGCAGACGGCCCGGGCCCGCTCCCCGTCCTCGAACTCCAGCCCCCACACGAGGCCGCGCCCGCGGGGGGTGCCGGCGCCGAGCGTGCTCAGGGCGGCCTCGACCGCGGCGGCCCGCCGGAGGGTGCGGTCCCGCAGTGCCGTGTCGCGCCAGTACGCGTCGAGGGCGGCGGTCGCGGTGACGAAGGCGGGGTTGTTGCCGCGGAAGGTGCCGTTGTGCTCGCCGGGCTCCCACACGTCGAGCTCGTCGCGGAAGAGGCAGAGGGACAGGGGCAGTCCGTAGCCGCTGATCGACTTGGAGAGGGTGACGACGTCCGGGGTGATGCCGGCCTCCTCGAAGGAGAAGAAGTCACCGGTGCGGCCGCAGCCCATCTGGATGTCGTCGACGATGAGGAGCATGTCCCGGCGGCGGCACAGGTCGGCGAGGCCGCGCAGCCACTCGGCGCGGGCCACGTTGATCCCGCCCTCGCCCTGGACGGTCTCGACGATCACGGCCGCCGGATGGTCGAGGCCGGACCCGGAGTCCTCCAGGAGCCGCTCGAACCAGAGGAAGTCCGGGGTCCGGCCGCCGAGGTAGTGGTCGTACGGCATCTGGGTGGTGTGGGTCAGCGGCACGCCCGCCCCGGCCCGCTTGCCGGCGTTCCCGGTGAGGGCGAGCGAGCCCAGCGACATGCCGTGGAAGGCGTTGGTGAAGGAGACGACCGTCTTGCGGCCGGTGACCTTGCGGGCGAGCTTGAGCGCCGCCTCGACGGCGTTGGTGCCGGTCGGGCCCGGGAACATCACCTTGTAGGGGAGGCCGCGGGGTTCGAGGACCACCGAGCGGAAGGTCTCCAGGAAGCGCCGCTTGGCCGTCGTCGACATGTCGAGGCCGTGGGTGACGCCGTCGCTCCCGAGGTAGTCGAGGAGCGGGCGTTTGAGGGCGGGGTTGTTGTGGCCGTAGTTGAGCGAGCCGGCACCGGCGAAGAAGTCGAGGAAGCGGCGGCCGTGCTCGTCGAACAGGAGGCTGCCCGTGGCCCGTTCGAAGACGGTGGGCCAGGCGCGGCAGTAACTGCGCACCTCCGACTCGACGGTCTCGAAGACGGTCGGGGCGGTTTCTGCGATGAGCGTCATGCGGGACTCCAGTACGGGGAAAGGGGGGGTGGTCAGAAGGCGAGGGGCGCGATGCGGTGCAGCACCTCGGCCTCGTGGCCGGGGGCCGGGAAGGCGGCGGACGGGAAGAGGACCGTCCGGCTCACGCGTGCCCCGTGCCGCCGCGCATAGGCGCCGAACAGGCGCTCGGACGCCGTGTTGTCCGGGGTGATGGTCGTCTCGACGGCGTCGAGCGGCGTCGAGCGGGCGACGCGCTCCGAGAGGTGGTCGAGGAGCGCCCCGGCGATGCCGCGCCCCCGGTGCGCGGCGTCGACGGCGACCTGCCACACCAGCAGCGTCCCCGGCGCGTCGGGCCGGAGGTAGCCGGTCACGAAGCCCAGCGGCCGTCCGTCCGCGCCGCGGGCGACGGCGGACGTCCCGGCGAAGTCGCGGCACCACAGGAGGTAGCTGTAGGAGGAGTTGACGTCCAGCGTGCCGGAGTCCCGTGCGAGCCGCCAGAGTTGGGCGCCGTCCTCGGCCCGGGGCCGCCCGACGGTCCACTCGCGGGCGGAGACCGGCGCTTCGTCCCGGACGTGTTCCGGTGCTGTGTGAGCTGTGGTCATGGGCGCCGAAGTTACCCAGCGCAGCCGTGAACTTCCTGGACCCGAGGGGTTCCGGAAGGCGGTGATCCGTGTTATGGGACGGCGGCGGTCGCGTGGACGACCGGGCGGCCGTCCCGTGGAATCGGGGGGTCGTTAGTCGTTCAGAACGGGACAAAGTGTTCGTTTATAACGACGGCATAACACCTTCGATCCGTGCTGCGGCGCTGCCGGAGCGTTACCGCATCGTCGGTTCCGGGCCCGTTTGGCCGCGGCGAATCCGGTTAGGGATGCCTCGTATGGGGCCATGCTCACGGACCGTCACCGTCACCGTTGCTGTTGCTGTTGCTGTTGCTGTTGCTGTTGCTGTTGCTGATGCCGATGCCGATGCCGATGCCGATGCCGTCGCCGTCGTGCGGTGCGGCGGCTCCGGTCCGCCGTCCGGACGGACCGCACCCGCAGGCGGAGCCGCCCTGGCCGGACTAGCGTGGTCAGGGTGAGCAGCCCGCTCCCCAGCACCCCGCCCCCCGCCACCGGCCCCGGCGCCCCCGGCGGCACCCCCGCCCGCGCGGGGATCCGCACCGTCGTCCAGGCCCTCGCCGCCGTCGTGGCGGGATACGTCGCCATGGGCGTCACCGCCGCCCTCGGACTCTGGGCCGCCGGCGCGGCCGACCTGCCCGGCGGCTTCGCCGCCGTCCTCGCCGCGGTCGTCGTCATGGCCGCCGGCGGGCAGATCGAGGTGACGGGCTCGGCCGGCTCCCTCGCCGGCACCCAGGGCGAACTGACCGCCATGCCCCTCACCGTCACCCTCGTCGGCGCGCTCGTCACCGGCGCGCTCTTCCTCCGCCCGCTGCGCCACCACGCCGTGGCCGGGACCGCCGAGCTCGCGGCCCGCGCCGCGGCCCTCGCCGTCCTCTGGCTGGCCGCCCTCGCCGGGCTCTCCGCCCTGGCCCGCCACGACTTCCGCCTCACCCTCGGCGTCGGCGACTCCCAGGACCCCCTCGCCGACCTCTTCGGCGAACTCATCGACGCCGCCGACCCCACCGTCGGCTTCCGGACCCTTTTCGGCCCCACCCTCGGCCACGGCCTCCTGTGGATCCTCGGCGTGCTCCTGATCGCCCTCCTCGTCTCCCGCCGCAGCCCCCTGCCCCCGCGCGCGCTGCGGTACCAGGAGGCCGTCCGGCCCGCCGCCTCGGCGATGCTCCTGCTGGTCCTCGCGTACGTGGCCGTCGGCCTCGTCATCGGCCTGGTCGTCGCCGCCACCAAGGGGCACGCCGCTGAGACCCTCGCCGTCCTCCTCCTGGGCCTGCCCAACGTCAGCTGGCTCGCCCTCGGCGTCGGCATCGGCGGCGCCTGGGAAGGCACGGTCGACGGCCCCTTCGGACTCCCGATGCCTCAGGTCCTCGACGCCGTCCTGCGCGGCGGCGACGGCACCGGCCTGTCCACCGTGGACCTCTCCTCGCTCGCCGCCGAGGACGGGCGCGCCTGGTGGCTGCTGCCCGTCGCCGCCGTCCTCGTCCTCGCCGCCGCCTTCGTCGCGGCCGTGCGCTCCCCGGCCCGGGTACGGCCCTGGCGGCACGCCCTCCACCTCGGCGTCGCCTTCGCCCTGACCATGCTCGTGATCGCGCCCCTCACCCTCGTCGAGGCCCGCTTCGGCCTGTCGGTCCTCGGCATCGGCGACCTCGCGGCGCTCGGCGGCGAGGTCGTGCTCCGGCCCGAGGTGTGGCGGACGGTCGGCCTCGCCCTGCTCTGGGGCCTCGTCGCCGGCTTCCTCGGCGGCCTCCTCGCCACCCGCGCCCGGCACCACGGCCAGCTTCCGGCGGACCCCGGGGCCGGGGCCGGGGTCAGGGACCGGCGTCCAGGCGCCTGAACACCGGCCGCGCCCAGCCCGGCGGCTCCGGCGGCGGGCCCGGCGTCCGGTGGCCCGCCCCGCTCGCCGCGGCCGGCCCTCCCGCCGCCCCGGCCAGCGCGGCCCGCAGCTCCGCGACGAACTCCAGGCACGTCCCGTACCGCTCCTCCGGCGTCTTCGCCAGCGCCCGCGCGAACACCGCGTCCGCCGCCTCCGGCAGCCCCGGCCGGAACTCGCCCAGCGGCGGCGGAGGGTCGTACTGCTGCGCCCACAGCACCGCCCAGTCGGTGTCGCGGCGGAACGGCGGCGCCCCGGCCAGCGTCTCGAAGACCACGCACGCCAGGCTGTACACGTCGCAGCGCCCGTCCACCGGCTTGCCCGAGATCTGCTCGGGCGCCACGTAGTCCAGCGTGCCGACGAACTCGCCGACCGTCGTGAAGCCGGTCAGCGACAGCGACTTCTTCGTCAGCCCGAAGTCGGTCAGGTACACGTGCTCCGGATGCTCCCGGTCGGTGCCCTCGGCGACCAGGATGTTGCCCGGCTTCACGTCCCGGTGCACCAGGTCGTGCGCGTGCGCCGCGTCCAGCGCCGACGCCACCTGCGCCGCGATCCGGCCCGCCGCCGGCGGCGGCAGCGGCCCCTCCCGGGCCAGCAGCGCCACCAGGTCCTGCCCGGCCACGTACCGCATCGCGATGTACAGGACCCCCTCCGTCTCGCCCGCCTCGAAGACCGGCACGATGTGCGGGTGGTCGATCGAGGCGGCCACCCGCGACTCGTGCGCGAACCGCTTCCGGAAGGTGTCGTTGCGGGCCAGCTCCGGTGCCAGCAGCTTCAGCGCCACCGTCCGGTCGAGCCGCAGGTCCCGCGCCCGGTACACGACGGCCATCCCGCCGCGCCCGATCTCGGCCTCCACCCGGTAGCCCGCGATCTCCTTGCCGGCGAGCCCGGACGGCCGCCCCGCCGGGAGCCCGGTGTCCCGCGCCCCGTCCCCGCCCCCCATCAGCGGTCGTCCTCCGCGTCGGACGGGCGGCGCACGACCCGCGTCGGCGGCGGACCGTCCGCCGGCGCCGCGTCGACCCGCGGCACCACCTGCGTCGGCTCGTACGCGACCGGCGCCGGCTCGCGACCGGCCGGGGCCGGTTCGCGGTCGGCCGGGGGTGGTTCGTGGACGATCCGGGTCGGCTCGTGGGGGGCTGGGACCGGTTCGTGGACGATTCGGGTCGGTTCGTGGTCGGCCGGGGGTGGTTCGTGGACGATCCGGGTCGGTTCGTGGGGGGCCGCCGCCGGGCCGGGCCCGGGTTCGGGCTCAGGTCCGGGACCTGATTCGGATCCGGGTTCGGGCGCGGGTTCGGGCGCGGGCCGGGGTGTCTTCGCGGCCCGGGGCGGCTCGGCCGTGCGGGACGGCCCCGAGGTGGCCGCGTACGTCGTGAGGCCCGCCCCGTCGCAGTACACCCAGCGCTCGTGCTCCGCGTCGTACAGCCACACCGACTCGCCGTCGACGACCATCCCGACCCGCAGCCCGCGCGTGCGCCACCGGAAGGTCTCCCCGTCCGCCCGGCCCGCCGCCAGCTCCTCCACCGCCCGCCGGTACCGGCCCAGGGCGTCCTCCGCGCGGGCGATGAGGGGCCGCGGATCGGCCGTCCGGGTGAGTGCGGAACCCGCCGCCGGAGGGTCCTCCGGAACCGTCACCAGGAGCCGGGCGTCCACCCACGCGGACCAGCCGTTGGAGCACAGCACCCGCCCCCAGTCCCCGGCCCGCTCCACCAGCCGCACCGGCAGGAAGGCGTCCAGCGGCACCGACGGGTAGCCGGGGTCGGGCGCCTGCCAGGTGGGCAGCCCGTCGCGCGGCACCACGTGCGTGGGCCGGAAACCGGATCCGATGTCCGAGAGATCGGATCCCGTGGCCTGGATATTGGATCCAGCGGCCGGGATCCCGGATCCAGCATCCGGGATATTGGATCCAATACCTCGGACAGGGGATCCGAACTCCGACACGGGGTCGGGGACGTTCACGGCCCCACCTCCTGATCGCGGTTCAGCGGCGCATGACGACCGGTTCGTGACGGCGCAGCAGCCGGGCCACGGCGAACCCGAGCACCAGACAGAGCACGGCCAGCATGCCCATGTCGAAGAGCCAGGCCGCCGCCGTGTGGTCCATCAGCGGGTCGGCGGTCTTCTCGCTCGGGGCCACCGCCCCGATGTCGATCGTCGCGCCCATCGCGGCGAACGCCCACCGCGACGGCACCAGCCAGGCCAGCTGCTCCAGGACCGGGGTGCCGCGCACGTTCAGCAGCGCCCCGCAGAACACCACCTGGACGATGGCGAGGAGGACGAGCAGCGGCATCGTCACCTCCTCCTTGCGGACCAGCGCCGACACGAGCAGGCCGAGCATCATCGCGGTGAAGGCGAGCAGGGCGACCGCGAGCGTGATCTCGACCAGCGGGGGCATCAGGACGCCCTTGCCGTCGGGCACGTTCAGCGGCACGCCGACCAGGGCCACCAGGGTCAGCACCACGGCCTGCACGACGGTCACCGTGCCGAGGACGACGACCTTGGAGGCGAGGTAGGCGGAGCGGGACAGGCCGACGGCTCTCTCCCGGCGGTAGATCGTCCGCTCCTTCACCAGCTCGCGGACCGCGTTGGCCGCGCCGGTGAGGACGCCGCCGACACAGAGGATCAGCAGCACGTTCAGCGTGGACTCGGGGTTGAGGCTGCCCTCGGACAGGGCGCGGGCCATCGCGCCCATCACGAACGGCAGGGCGATCATGATGGCGAGGAAGGTGCGGTCGGCGGCGAGCGCGGCCGTGTAGCGGCGGACCAGGGTCCGCAGCTGCCCGCCCCAGCTCTGCGGCTTCGGGGGCGGCGCGGGCACGGCGGCCTCCGGGGCCCCGGAGGCGGAACCGCCCGGCACGGGCGCGTACGGCCGGACCGTCGCGTCCTCGATGTACCGCCGGTGGAAGCGGGAGCCCCGGTACTGCCCCGCCCAGTCCCGGTCCCGCTGGGTCTCGAAGGCCTCGAACGCCTCCGGCCACTGCGCGAAGCCGAAGAAGGACAGGGTGTCGTCCGGCGGCCCGTAGTAGGCCACCCGGCCGCCGGGGGCGAGCACGAGGAGCCGGTCGCAGACGTCCAGGCTGAGCACGCTGTGGGTGACGACGACGACCGTGCGCCCGTCGTCGGCGAGCCCGCGCAGCATGTGCATCACGGAGCGGTCCATGCCCGGGTCGAGGCCGGAGGTCGGCTCGTCGAGGAAGAGCAGGGACGGTTTCGTGAGGAGCTCCAGGGCGACGCTGACCCGCTTGCGCTGCCCGCCGGAGAGGCTGTGGATCGGCTGGTCCGCCCGCTCGGCGAGGCCCAGTTCGCCGATCACCTCCTCCACGCGCGCGTGCCGCTCGGCGGGCGCGGTGTCCCCGGGGAAGCGCAGCTCGGCGGCGTACGACAGGGCGCGCCGGACGGTCAGCTGGAGGTGCAGGATGTCGTCCTGCGGGACGAGCCCGATGCGCTGGCGCAGCTCGGCGTAGTCCCGGTAGAGGTCGCGGCCGTCGTAGAGGACGGTGCCGCGGTCGGCGGGCCGCTGCCCGGTGAGGGCGCCGAGCAGGGTCGACTTCCCGGCGCCGGACGGGCCGACGACCGCGAGGAGCGTCTTCTCGCCCACCGGGAAGGAGACCCCGTCGAGGAGGGTCTTGCGGCCGTGGTCGACGGTGACGGCGAGCTCCTGCACGTCGAGGGAGATCTCCCCGGTGTCGGTGAACTCGACGAGCCGCCCGCCCGCCAGGCAGAAGGCGCTGCGCCCGATGCCGACGATGTCGTCCGCCGTGACCCGGACCGGCTCGACCACGGGACGCCCGTTGAGGAAGGTGCCGTTGTGACTGCCGAGGTCGTGGATCCAGTACGTGCCGTCCGGCCGGGCGAGGAGTTCCGCGTGGTGCCGGGAGACGACGAGGTCGGCGACGACCACGTCGTTGTCCGGGGCCCGCCCGATCCGCACGGTGTGCTCCGGCAGCGGCCGCACCGCCGTCGGCCGCCGGAAGGTCCCGGTGGCCCCCGGCCGGGACACCCCGGCGGGCCGGGGCGCGTCCGAGGACCGGGGCGCGTCCGCGGGCGCCGCCGCCTCCCGTACCTCTTCCCGGGGTACGGGCTCCGCGGGCGGAGGCGGCGGGGAGGAGCCCGGAGGGGGCGCGCGGTGGGGTTCGGCCGCGGGCCGGACGGGGGGCGGGGCGCCGACGGCCGGGGGCTCCGGAGGCGCGGTGAGGACCGCGCGGGGGCCGTCCTGGGGGTGCCCGAAGCGGACGACCGTGCCCGGCCCGACGACCCGGGGGAGCCGTACCCGCACGCCGTCCGCGTAGGTGCCGTTGGTGCTGTCCTCGTCGGCGAGCGTCCACTGGCCGCCGGCGGCGCGGAGCACCGCGTGGTGCCAGGACGCCCGGGCGTCGGCGAGCACGATGTCGCTGGTGGGGTCGCGCCCGACGCGGTAGACGCGGCCCGGATCCATTCGCGTCGCGACCCCGTCGACGAGGAGGACCAGGCCGGGTGCGGCGGGCACGACCGGCCGCTCTCCCATGCGTGAATCCTATCCGCCGGGGCCCGGTCCCGCCCGGCGCCGGGCCGGGGCGCGGGCGCCGGACGCGGGTAGGGTGGGCGCCGGGCGCCGCGGGGAGCGGCGCAGGGACGACGGGAGGACGCGGACGTGCCGAAGGGCGTCACGAGACGGCGGCCGCGCACCCGGGCGGCGCTCCTGAAGGCCGCCCTGGAGGTCTTCGCCGAGCACGGCTTCCACGCCACCACCATCGAGCAGATCTGCGAGCGCGCCGGATACACGCGGGGCGCGTACTACTCGAACTTCACCGGCAAGGAAGAGCTCTTCCTCGCCCTCTTCGACGAGCACAGCGAGCGGACGGTGCGCCGGCTCGCCGCCTCGATCGACGCGCTGGCGGCCGAGGAGTACACCCTCTCCCGGCTCGCCGAACTGGCCGCCGCCGTCGAGCCGGACGAGCGCGACTGGTACCTGGTCACCACCGAGTTCACCCTGCACGCCATCCGCGACCCGCAGGCGGCCTGGGTGCTGGCCCGGCACGACGAGCGGCTGCGGGCCGAGATCGCCCGCGGCCTGACCCTCGTGCTGCGCCGGGCGGGCCGCGAACTGACCGTGGACGCCGACCGGTTCGCCCGGCTCCTCATCGCCCTGCGCGAGGGCGGTCTCGCGCAGAGCTACGTGGAGCCGGAGGCGCTGCCGCCGGGCGACCTGGAGCGGGAGTTCCTGGTCCCGCTCCTGGAGGCGTCGACCCGCCCCCGGGACCCGGATCAGTCGAAGAGGTCCGGGTCGGACGCCACGATCTGATCCCACAGCGGCCGGGCCTGGAACCAGCCGGCCAGGTGGCCGCCGATCTGCCCCCGGGTGAGCAGCGCCGTCTCGCGGTCGATGAGTTGCGGGGCGCCGGCCGCCATGGCGAGCAACTGGGCCTGGCAGGACCGCTCCATGGTGACGAACCACCACACCGCCTCGGCGACGGAGTGCCCCACCGTGAGCAGTCCGTGGTTCTTCAGGATGACCGCCTTGTACGCGCCGAGCGCCTTGGCGACCCGCTCGCCCTCCTCGGCCTCGTTCACGACGCCCCGGTAGTCGTCGTAGATCCCGTGGTCCTCGAAGAAGGCGCAGGCGTCCTGGGTGATCGGGTCGAGCGGGACGCCCAGGCTGGAGAACGCCTTGCCGTGCAGCGAGTGCGAGTGCGCCGCCGCGATCGCGTCGGGGCGGGCCGCGTGCACCTTCGCGTGGATGACGAAGGCGGCCCGGTTCACCGGCCGGCGGCCCTCCAGGACCCGCCCGTCGTGGTCGACGAGGATCAGGTCGGAGGCCTTGATCTGACTGAAGCTCATGCCGAAGGGGTTGACCCAGAAGGCGTCGGGGTTCCCGGGATCGCGGACGGTGATGTGCCCGGCGACCCCCTCCGAGAACCCGAACCGGCCGAAGATCCGGAAGCCCGCGGCGAGCTGCTCCTTGCGGTACCGGCGTTCCTCCTCGACGCTCTCGAAGGCCGGCGGGAGGGGGAGCTCCACCCCGTCGGGCAGGGGCCCGACGGCGGCGGCGAGGGCGGGCGGCACGGTGCTCATGACGGCTCCTGAGGGATGCGGAAGGGCACGGCGAGCCGAAAAGATACAGTCGCGTATCCGATACATCAACGCATCGGACGCATGACCTCCCGCGCACGCGGGGCCGGATATCCGGTGGCGCGGGGCGCTCCGGGCCCGGCAGGGTGGGCGCCACGCGCGCGTGCGCGGACCGAGCCGAGAGGGAGAGCGCCCGTGCCCGTCGTACCCGGATCCCGTGTGGCCCTCCTCGGCGGCGGCTTCTCCACCGACGACGACGGGCTCCTGGACGACTGGGTGCTCGGCCACGCGCGCGCGGCACGCCCCCGGGTCTGCTTCGTCCCCACCGCGAGCGGCGACGCCCCCGGCTACGTCGAACGGTTCCTCGCCGCCTTCCGGCCCCGGGCCTGTGAGCCCGGCGTCCTGTCCCTGTTCCGGCGGGAGGCCGACGACCGGGCCCTGCGCGCCTTCCTGCTCGCCCAGGACGTCGTCTACGTGGGCGGCGGCAACACCGCCAACCTGCTCGCCGTCTGGCGGGCGCACGGGGTGGACCGGATCCTGCGCGAGGCGCTGGAGCGCGGCACGCTGCTGTGCGGGATCAGCGCGGGCGCCAACTGCTGGGCGGAGGGCTCGCACACGGACTCCTTCGGCCCGCTCACCCACCTCCCCGACGGCCTCGGGGTGCTGCCGGGCTCGGTCTGCCCGCACTACGACGGCGAACCCGGCCGCCGCCCCTCGTACCGGGCCGCCGTGGCCCGCGGCGCGCTGCCCGCGGGCTGGGCCGTCGAGGACGGCGTCGGCGTCCTCTTCGCCGGCGGGCGGCCCGCGGAGGTGGTGACCCGCCGGGTGGAGGCCCGGCTGTACCGGGTGGAGCCGGACGGCCGCGGCGGGGCCGTGGAACGGGCCCTGCCCGGCCGTCTCCTCGGCTGACCAGGCCCCCGCCTCACGCCCCGGGGGCGCCGAAGCGGGCCAGGAGGTGCCAGACCTTCTTCACGTCCTGGGGGTCGTACGCCCCCGACCGGGAGGCGTCCTGGACGATCCGGGCGTCCAGGTGCCCGTCGACCGCGATGCGGGCGCCCAGCTCGACGTACTCGGGACCCCGGAACCCCGGGTGGCGGCGGAGCTCGGCGACCGACAGGCGGAAGCCGCCGTGCCACTCCACGGGGCACGGCAGCCGCCGGGCCGCCTCCTCGACCTCGGTGCCCCGGTGGCTCGGGTCCAGGACCAGGGCCTCCACGTCCCGCGCGAGCTCGACCGGACCGTGCACCTGCGCCTCGACGTAGTCGTCCAGCGGATCGGCCCCGTCCGCCTCCGCCAGCGCCACCAGCGCCATCCGGGACGCCACCCCGAAGTCGGTCGGCTCCAGGAAGCTGTCGGGATAGCAGAAGCTCGCCCGGGCGGTGGCCTCCGGCGTCAGGCGCAGGTGGGCGGAGCCGAAGCGCGGCGCGGCGCCGTAGGGGCGGCGCCGGAAGTCCAGGGCTCCGTAGACCGGGCGCTCGTGGGCCGGCGCCTCGTCGTACGCGCCGCCGAAGATCCGGCTCTCCCAGCGCCACCGGTCCCCGCCGGGCCGCGCCGTGAGCCCGCCGTTTCCGGTGCCCGTCACGAACTGCGAACGGTAGACGCCCTCCTCGGCCAGCCGGTCCAGGAAATGGGGGTGGAAGTTGAGCGTGACGCGCAGCTCCGGGTCCATCGGCGCGCCCGACGAACGGGCCTCCACGTGCGCCAGCGCCCGCCGGGCCGTGTCGTGGAGCGGGGAAGGGGCGGAGACGGGGGCGGGGCGGGATGCGGAGGTCGTCGTCATGCGGGGAGTGTGCCCGAAGCGACGGGCTTGCGGCGCGGGGTTTTCGCTGGTTACGGTCGCGGCGAGAGCCCGGAGAAAGCGCTTTCCCCATCCGTCTCCGCACCCACACCCGCCTCCGCCCCCGACGCCCACCCCCTCCTCCCCGCCCCCCGACCCCCAGGAGCCCCCGTGCCCACCCCCGACGTCCTCGTCTACACCCGCACCGCCGGGTACCGGCACGACTCCATCCCCGACGGCGCCGCCGCCCTCGCCGAACTCGCCGCCGCGCGCGGCCTGACCGCCGGGGCCACCGAGGACCCCGCCGCCTTCACCGCCGACGGCCTCGCCGGCCGCGCCCTCGTCGTCCTGCTCTCCACCACCGGCACCGTCCTCACCCCCCGGGGCCGCACCGCCCTGGAGGCGTACCTCCGGGGCGGCGGCGCCCTGCTCGCCGTCCACGCCGCCGCCAACGCCGAACCCGACTGGCCCTTCTACGGCGACCTCCTCGGCACCCGCTTCGCCGGCCACCCCCCGCTCCAGCCCGGCGCCGTCCTCGTCGAGGACGCCGGCCACCCCGCCTCCGCCCCGCTGCCGCCCCGCTGGGAGTGGACGGACGAGTGGTACGAGTACGCCTCGCACCCCCGCGCCGCCGACGGCGTCCACGTCCTGCTGCGCGCCGACGAGACCGCGTACGAGGGCGGCACCCTCGGCGACGACCACCCGCTCGCCTGGTGCCGGGCCGTCGACCGGGGCCGCTTCCTCTTCACCGCCCTCGGCCACGCCCCGGAGGCGTACCGCGACCCGGTCTTCCGCGCCCACCTCGGCGGCGCCCTGGACTGGCTCCTCGGCTGATCCACGCGCGCGTGCGTCACCCCACCGCACCCGCCCCCCTTGCGCCGGGGCCCGGGAAGCGGGAGGTTTCCGGTGGGGGCCGACGCAGGAGGAGAAGGCCATGGCCATCGCCACCGTGAACCCCGCCACCGGCGAGACGCTGCGCACCTACGAGGCGCACGGGCCGGACGAGGTGGAGCGGCGGATCGCCGCCGCCCACGAGGCGTTCCGCCACTGGCGCACCACGTCCTTCGCCGAGCGGGCCCGGCTGCTGCGCGCCGCCGCGGGCCTCCTCGACGAGGACACCGAGGACATCGCCCGGACCATGACCCTGGAGATGGGCAAGCCGCTCACCGCCGCCCGCGCCGAGGCGGGCAAGTGCGCCAAGGCCATGCGCTGGTACGCCAAGCACGCCGAGGAGCTCCTCGCCGACGAGCACCCGGCCGAGAGCGACGTCCGGGACTCCGGCGCCGACCGGGCCCGCGTCCACTACCGGCCGCTCGGCCCGGTCCTCGCCGTCATGCCATGGAACTTCCCGCTGTGGCAGGTGATCCGCTTCGCCGCGCCCGCGCTCATGGCCGGCAACACCGGGCTGCTCAAGCACGCCTCCAACGTGCCCAGGACCGCGCTCTACCTCGGTGACCTCTTCCGCCGCGCCGGCTACCCCGACGGCTGCTTCCAGACCCTCCTCATCGGCTCCGCCGAGGTCGAGGCGGTCCTCCGCGACCCCCGGGTGGCCGCCGCGACCCTCACCGGCAGCGAACCCGCCGGCCGGGCCGTCGCCTCCGTCGCCGGCGACGTCGTCAAGAAGACCGTCCTGGAGCTCGGCGGCAGCGACCCGTACATCGTGATGCCCTCCGCCGATGTCGTGCGGGCCGTGAAGACCGCCGTCACCGCGCGCGTGCAGAACAACGGCCAGTCCTGCATCGCCGCCAAGCGGTTCATCGTCCACGAGGACGTCTACGAGGACTTCACCGAACGCTTCACCGCCGCCATGAACGCCCTCACCGTCGGCGACCCGCTCGACGAGTCCACCGACGTCGGCCCCCTCGCCACCGAGAAGGGCCGCGCCGACCTGGAGGAGCTCGTCGACGACGCCGTACGGAAGGGCGCCCACGTCCTGTGCGGCGGCGCCCGGCCCGACGGACCGGCGCTCGCCGGCGGCTGGTACTACCGGCCGACCGTCCTCACCGGCATCACCCCCGCCATGCGGATCCACCGGGAGGAGGCCTTCGGGCCGGTCGCCACCGTCTATCCGGTGCGGGACGCCGAGGAGGCGGTGGCCGTCGCCAACGACTCGCCGTTCGGCCTCAGTTCCAACGTGTGGACCCGCCGCGACGAGGACGTCGACCTTTTCGTCCGCGACCTCCAGGCCGGCGGCGTCTTCGTCAACGGCATGACCGCCTCCCACCCGGCGCTCCCCTTCGGCGGCGTCAAGCGCTCGGGGTACGGCCGGGAGCTGTCCGGCCACGGCATCAAGGAGTTCTGCAACGCCACCACGGTCTGGCAGCGCGCCTGACCGGCCCGGCCCGCGCCGTCACCCCAGCCAGTCGCGGAGCACGTCGTCCGCCCCGTACTCCTCGCGGTGCGTCCGCTCCAGTTCCGCGCACGGGTCCGGCAGTTCCTCCGACGCGGCGACGGCCCGCCGCCACCGGGCGTCGCCCGCCGCCCGGTCCGGGGTCTCCTCGACCGCGTCGGCGTCGTACGAGGACTCGCCGGTGCGGGCCCGGGGCGACACCGCCAGGGTGTAGCGGCGGCCCTCGGCCAACGGCGCCCAGAACGCGTCGTCGTACCACCCCGCGACCTGCTCCACGTCGATCGTGGAGCCCGGCGCGAAACCGTCCCCGTCCGGGTCCCGTTTGAAACGGGCGTCGACCGTCAGCCGGGCCCGCACCACCCGCTCCTCCCGCTCGCCCCCGCCGCCCGGCCGCCGGTACGTCCACACCTTCCGCACCGTGCCCGCCACCAGGACCCGGGCGTCGGCCGCGACGTGCGCCGCGTCCTCCCGGCCGTGCAGGCAGAAGCAGAAGACGGGGTCGTGGTGCGCGGCCTCGTAGAAGGCCAGTCCGGTCGTCCCGCCGACGGCCAGCAGGGCCCCGCCGAGCGAGGACAGGAGCAGAGCGCGCTTCTTCATGGTCGGCCCAACGAGCCGGACCCCGGCCGGTCGCGGCCGGACCCTCCCCGACCGGCCCTTCCCCGACCGGCCCTTCCCCGACCGGGCCTTCCCCCGGCCGTTCGCGGGCCGGACCTCCCACCGGCCGGTCGCGGGCCGGGGTCCTCCGGGCTCCTCAGCCGCCCGGGGCCGGCCCGCCCGCGGCCACCGCCGCCGCCGGGCCGATCTCGCACCACACGGCCTTGCCCTCGCCCCGCGGCTCCACGCCCCAGCGCGAGGCCAGCGCGTCCATCAGGAGCAGCCCCCGGCCCGAGGTCGCCGCCTCGCCCGGGGTGCGCCGCCGGGGCCAGGCGCTCGACCGGTCCTGCACCGAGAGCCGTACCCGCCGCACCGGTTCCGGCAGCACCTCCAGGGTGAGGACCGCGCCGCCCTCGGTGTGCAGCAGCACGTTCACCAGCAGCTCGCCCGTCAACAGCTCGGTGTCGTCGGCGAGTTCCGGCATCCCCCAGTCCCGCAGCGCCTGCCCCACGGCCGCCCGCGCGTCGGAGAGCCCCTGCGGGTCGGCCTGGTGGATGTACTGGTGGATGCGCGGCGCCCGGTGCGTCCCCGGGTCCGGGCTCCGCCGCAGCACGAGGAGCGCCACGTCGTCACCGGAGCCCCACCGCTCCCACAGCCGCTCCGACAGGTGGTCGGCCAGCGCCTCGGCCTGCGGGGGGCCGCTGCTCACCGCCTCGGAGAGGGCCGCGAGCCCCGCCTCGATGTCGGTGCCCGGCTGCTCGACCAGCCCGTCCGTGCACAGCACCAGCGTCTCGCCCGGCACCAGGTCGAGCCGGGTCTCCGGGAACTCCTCGTCGCCGAAGACGGTCGCGAGCCCCAGCGGCATCCCGCCGCGCAGCTTCGGCTGCCCCACCCGCCCGTCCGTGTGCCGGATCAGCGGCCCCAGGTGCCCGGCCCGCACCGCCCGGACCGTGCCACTCGCCAGGTCCACCTGGGCGTAGGTGCAGGTGGCGAAGCGTTTGGTGTCCAGTTCGGCGAGGAACCGCGAGGCCCGCGCGAGGACCGTCGACGGAGCATGGCCCTCGCCCGCGTACGCCCGCAGCGCGATCCGCAGCTGCCCCATGATCGCCGCCGCGTGGGTGTCGTGGCCCTGCACGTCGCCGACGACGACCCCGACCCGGCCGCGGGGCAGCGCGATCACGTCGTACCAGTCCCCGCCGACCTGCCGCCCGCTCCACGCCGCGTGGTACCGGACCGCGATCTCCCCGCCGGTGATCTCCGGGATCCGGCGCGGCAGCATCGTCTCCTGGAGTCCGGTGGCCAGCTCCCGCTCCTCGTCGAAGAGGATCGCCCGCTGGAGCGACTGGGCCACGATCGCCGCGAGGCCGAGGGCCAGGTTCCGCTCGTCGGCCGTGAAGGCCGTCCGCCCCCGGTAGAACAGCGCCATCCCGCCCAGCGACCGCGCCTGCGCCACCAGCGGCAGGTAGCAGGCCGCCCGGAACGGCAGCCGCTCCAGGTACGGCGCCAGCTCGGGGAAGTCCCGCCCCAGCGAGGCGAACGAGGAGACGAACCGCGGCCGGCCGCTCACCACGGCCTCCGCCAGCGGCAGCCCCCGGTCGAGGCGCCGCGTCCGCAGCCCTTCGAGCACGTCCAGGGAGTCGCCGCTGAGCGCGATCACGTTCAGCGAGCCGTTCTCGACGAGGCCGAGCGCGAGCCCGTCCGCCCCCAGCCGCGCGAGCCCGCCCGGGCCGGTCAGCGCCGCCGTCACGTCGTCCACCGTCACCGCCCGCGACAGCGCGTGCGTGGTCCGCTCGACGATGCTCGTCTGCATCTCGCGGCGCTTCTCCAGCTGTGCCACGAACGCCGCGTGCGACACCTCGGCCGTGGTGTCCCGCACCGCCCCCACGATCCGGTGCGCCCGCCCCTCCCCGTCCCGCAGGATCCGCGCCAGCACGTGCGTCCAATGGGGTGTGCCGTCGTCCTGCGGGATGGGGAAGTGCGTGCTGTACGAGGTGTCGCCGCCGGTCACCGCCGCCCGCACCACCCGGTCCAGGCGCGTCCGTTCCACCGGGTCGAGCCGTGCCACCAGACTCGCCGGCCGCCCGTCGAAGCCGTCCGGGGACACACCGAAGACCAGCAGCCCGGACGCGTCGACATCGATGGTGCCCGTGTCGAGGTCCCAGTCGAAGCTGCCGGTCCGGTTCATGGCGAGCCACTCGGCGGGCCCGATCCCGCCGCCGCGGCCGTGCGGATCGTCATCGGTCATCCCCCCCATTGTCGAACCCGCACCCCGCCGACGCCATGGCTGCGACACGGCGCGGCGCCCGGATGCGGGGCGGGGGAGCGGGCACCAGAATGGCGAGTGCCGGGACGTACCCGCAGAAGCATGGAGGAGGCGGCATGAACGCTGAGCCCGACGAGAAGTCCCGGGGGGACGTACCGACGCCCGACCGGCTGCTGCACTCCGGTTCCGAGGGCGAGTTCACGGCGGAGGACGTGGTGCTCGCCGCCGGCAAGGACGTGACCCCGAAGACCCTGGCGTGGGCCGAGCGCCGGATGGCGGAGAAGGGCCGCGCCGCCCTGGACGAACTCCTTCCCTAGCCGGCGGAGGAACGCGGACCCGGGGCGCGGGCCGATACCCGCCCCGTCCCGGGCCTTCCCCCTTTGTGGAACACGTTCTACCGTGACCGCCGTCGCGCCGAGCACGCCGACGCCGTCACGGGAGGCCGGGATGCACCTGCAGTACACGCCGGAACAGAACCGCCTGCGCGCCGAACTGCGGGCGTACTTCGCCGAGCTCGTCCCCGAGGACGTGCACCGCCGATACGGCGACCCGGCCGCCCAGAAGCGCTTCTACCGCGAGACGATCCGCCGCCTCGGCGCGGACGGCTGGCTCGGCGTCGGCTGGCCCGTCGAGTACGGCGGCCGCGGCCTCACCCCGATGGAGCAGTTCATCTTCTTCGACGAGGCCGCCCAGGCGGGCGTCCCGCTGCCGCTGATGGCGCTGAACACGGTCGGCCCCACGCTCATGCGGTTCGGCACGGAGGAGCAGAAGGCGTACTTCCTGCCCCGCGTCCTCTCCGGCGAGATCGACTTCGCCATCGGCTACAGCGAGCCCGGCGCCGGCACCGACCTCGCCGCCCTGCGGACCCGCGCGGTCCGCGAGGGAGACACGTACGTCGTCAACGGGCAGAAGATCTGGACGACCAACGGCGACACCGCCGACTGGGTCTGGCTCGCCGTCCGCACCGACCCGGACGCCGCCCCCCACAAGGGCATCACCATGCTCCTGGTGCCGACCACCGACCCCGGCTACTCCTGCACGGTGATCAACACCCTCGCCTCGCACGACACCACGGCCAGCTACTACGACGACGTCCGGGTCCCCGTCACGCACCGGGTCGGCGAGGAGAACCAGGGCTGGCGGCTCATCACCAACCAGCTCAACCACGAACGCGTCACCCTCGCCGCCCACGGCACCATGGCCGTCCGCGCCCTCCACGACGTCCGCCGCTGGGCCGCCGACACCCTCCTCACCGACGGCCGCCGCGTCCTCGACCTCTCCTGGGTCCGCCGCGCCCTGGCCCGCACCCACGCCCGCCTCGACGCGATGAAGCTCCTCAACTGGCAGATGGTGAACGCCGTCCACCACGGCACCCTCACCCCCCAGGACGCCTCCGCCGTCAAGGTCTACGGCTCCGAGGCCCGCCGCGACGCCTACGCCGCCCTCATGGAGGTCGTCGGCGCCGCCGGCGCCCTCAAGGACGGTTCCCCCGGCGCCGTCCTCCACGGCGAACTCGAACGCGGCTACCGCTCCGCCGTCATCTTCACCTTCGGCGGCGGCAACAACGAGATCCAGCGCGAGATCATCTCCTGGATCGGCCTCGGCATGCCCCGCGTCCGCCGCTGAGGAGGCGCGCCCGCAGGCGGTGCGGGGAGCCCCGGCCGGACGCGCCCCGACAGCCGCGGCCGTCCCCGACGACATTCGTCCAAGACCGATCGCCGGCGGCCCCCGCACCATCCCTCCATGAGTGATTACCTCGTCGAGCACGCGCACGGCATGCACGTGGTCCGCGACGGCCCGCGGAAGGCGCCGCCGCTCCTGCTCATCCACGGATCAGGAGCCTCCGGCGGCTTCTGGAGCCCGGTGGTCCCGGCACTCGCCGAGCACCACCACGTGGTGACGGTCGACCTCCCCGGTTGCGGCCAGTCCCCGCCCTCGCCCCCCTACGACGTGCCGGTGCAGGCCGGCCGGGTGGCGGCGGTGCTCGACGGCCTCGGCCTCGGGCCCGTCGCCGCGGTCGGGCACTCCAGCGGCGGCTACGTCGCCACCGCGCTCGCCGAACAGCGCCCCGACCTGGTGAGCTCGCTCGCGCTGATCAGCACCGGGCCGAGTCCCGACGCGCTCCTGCCGGAGCCGTTCCTCCTCCGCCTGCTGCTGGCCCCGCCGCTGGGGCCGCTGATCTGGTCGTGCCGTTCCGACGCGGTGATCCGCAAGGGGATCAGGGCCACGGCCGCTCGCCCCGTCGACATCCCGGACGACCTGGTGGCCGGGGTGCGGGGGATCACCTACCGCACCTTCAGGGCGGTGCTGCGCCGGAACACGGCGTACGTCGCCGAGCGCGGAGTGCCCGAGCGCCTCGCCGCGCTCGGACTCCCCGCACTGGTGCTCTTCGGCACCGCCGACCCCCGCTGGGACCCGTCGTCGGTGCGCCGGTACGAGGCGGTGCCCGGGGCGCGCGTCGAGATGCTGCCCGGCGTCGGGCACGTGCCCACGCTCGAAGCACCCGGACCGACCGGCGACCTGCTGCTGGGCTTCACGGCGGCGGGCTGACGCACGCCGGTGCCGCGGGTCTAGGATCGTGACGTGCCGTCGACCATGACACGACCCGCCCGGCCCCCGGTGGCCATCGCGGTCCCGCACCCGTCGGCCCGGCGGCTGCCGGGGGTCGGCATGGCCGGGTTCCGGCAGCTCGCCCCCGAACCCGCGGGCATCGCCATGGTCGCGCACCCGGCCGTGACCCTGCTCATCGACCTGAGCGACGCGGGAAGGGGCATCGTCCACCACGCGCACGGCCGGCACACGCGCGGCAGCGTCGTCGTCGGACTGCTCCCCGGCGACCTCCGGGCGGCCGGCCGGGAGGCCGAGTGCCTCCAGATCCGGCTGGAGCCGGTCGCGGCGGCCGCGGTGCTCGGCGCGGCGCCCGAACTCACCGGGGCGGTCGTGTCCCTGGAGGACGTCTGGGGCCGCGACGCCGGGCGGGTCGAGGACCGGCTGCGCGCGGCGGCCTCGTGGGACGAACGGTTCGCCATCGCGGCGGACTTCCTCGCGCGGCGCCGGAGTGCGCGCGCCCGCCCGCCCGTCGATCCGGAGGTCGCCCACGTCTGGCGGCGGACGCTCGGCAGCCGGGGGCGGGTCCGGGTGGAGGACCTCGCGGACGAGGTCGGCTGGAGCCGCCAGCTGCTGTGGGCCCGGTTCCGGTCCCAGCTGGGCGTCACCCCCAAGCGGGCGGCCCGGCTGGTGCGGTTCGACCACGCCGCCCACCTCCTCGCAGCGGGGCGCGCCGCCGCCGGTGTCGCGGCCGAGAGCGGCTACGCCGACCAGTCCCACCTCCACCGCGAGGTGAGGACGTTCACCGGCCTGACGCCGACGGCCGTGGCCGCCGCTCCCTGGCTCGCCGTGGACGCCACCGCCTGGCCGGGCTCCGCGCCGGTCGCCGGCGCCGCCCCCGCGTGAGCGCGGAGCGCCGTGACTCCCCGCTCACGGAGTCCCGCGCCCGCCTTCCCGCCGGGGCTCCCGCACCGCCCTCCCGCGCGAGCCCTCGCTCAGTGGTACGCGCAGAGGTACGCCGTCTCCACCGCGACCTTCAGGTGGAAGGTGCTCTCGCCGGGGACCTCGAAGCGCTCCCCGGCGGCGTAGGCGCGCCAGTCGTCGGAGCCGGGCAGCCGGACCGTGAGGGCGCCGCTGACCACGTGCATGGTCTCGGGGGCGGCGGTGCCGAACTCGTACTCGCCCGGAGCCATGACGCCGATCGTCGCCCGGCCCTCCTCCCGGGTGAACGCGATCGACGTGACGGTGCCGCCGAAGTACTCGTTGACCGTGAACATGGGCATCCTCGCGGGAATCCGGTGAACGGGGTGGGGTGACCGACCGCTCGGGTACCGGCGGCGGGCGGGGGCAACCCTAGCCGCGCCGGCCGGACGGCGGACGCCCCTCTCAGTGGGTGGACTCCTCGCCCGCCGGCAGGGCCCGCTGGAGCAGGATCGTGTCCAGCCGCCGCCCGTGCTTGTGGCCCACGGCCCTCAGCCGGCCGGCCTCGGCGAAGCCGAGCCGCAGGTGGAGGGCGACGGACGCGGGCGTGCCGTGATCCGCGACCACGGCGATCATCTGGTGGACGCCCGCCCGCGAGCACGCGTCGATCAGGGCCTCCATCAGGGCGCCGCCCAGGCCCCGGCCGGTGTGCTCCGGGGCGAGGTAGACCGAGTTCTCGACGGAGTGGCGGTAGGCCGGCTTCGGACGCCACGGCGAGGCGTACGCGTACCCGGTGACCCGGCCCGCCTCCTCCGCCACCAGGAACGGCAGACCGCGCGCCGCGAGGTCGGCCAGCCGGGACTCCCAGAAGGAGAGCGGCGGCGCCGTCTCGTCGAAGGTGACCACCGTGTGGTCCACGTAGTGGGCGTAGATCGCGGCGACCGCGGCCAGGTCGGTTCCGGTCGCGGGACGGATCAGCGCGGCGGGGGCGTCGGGTGTGATCACCGCACCGATCCTAGAGGTGCCGGGCGGGGAGGGCCCCGGCCGGGAGACCCCGGTCAGGGGAGTTCCGGCCTCGCCCTCCGTGCCCGCCGCCCCCGTTCCGTTTGCGGAGGCGGGGCGGCCGGGTTTGAGTGTGGGTGACCCCCCACGCCCTCCAGGAGTGCTGACATGTCGATGGCGTTTGGTTCCCCCTTCGGCCCGTCCGATCCCTTCGGGGATCTGCTGAACCGCTTCTTCGGGATGTCGCCGGCCTCCTCGCCACCGGCCGTCCAGCGGGTCCCCATCGGACGCCTCCTCACCGAGTCGTCCCACGAACTCCTGGGCGCGGCCGCCCGCAAGGCGGTCGAGGACGGCACCTCCGACCTCGACACCGAGCACCTGCTGTGGGCCGCCGCCCGGACCGAACCCACCCGCCGGCTCCTCGCCCGCGCCGGCGTCGACCCCGACGCCCTCGCCGACCGGATCGCCGAGGTGCTGCCCCACGAGGCCGCAGAGCCCTCCGCCGAGCCGGGCCTCACCCCCGCCGCCAAGCGGACCCTCGCGCTCGCGCACGCCACCTCGCAGGCCGCCGGCGTCTCGTACATCGGCCCCGAGCACATCCTGGGCGCCCTGATCAGCGACGCCGACTCCGGCGCCGGCCGCTTCCTGCGCACCGAGGACCTCGACGTCTCCAAGCTGCGCGGCGTGGCCGACCAGGCCGTCCGGGGCGGCGACGCCGCGGCGCCCGCCGCGCCGCAGCAGCCCGCCACCACCCTCGACGAGTTCGGCCGCGACCTCACCGAGGAGGCGAAGGCCGGCAAGCTCGACCCGGTCGTCGGACGGGCCGAGGAGATCGAGCAGACCATCGAGATCCTCTCCCGCCGCTCCAAGAACAACCCCGTCCTCATCGGCGAGCCCGGCGTCGGCAAGACCGCCATCGTCGAGGGCCTCGCCCAGCGGATCGTGGCCGGCGAGGTCCCCGACACCCTCAAGGGCAAGCGGGTCGTCTCCCTCGACCTGTCCGGCATGGTCGCCGGCGCCCAGTACCGAGGCCAGTTCGAGGAACGCCTGAAGAAGGTCATCGAGGACGTCCAGAAGTCCGAGGGCGACATCGTCCTCTTCATCGACGAGCTGCACACCGTCGTCGGCGCCGGCGCCACCGGCGAGGGCTCCATGGACGCCGGCAACATGCTCAAGCCCGCCCTCGCCCGCGGCGAGCTGCACGTCGTCGGCGCCACCACCATCGACGAGTACCGCCGGTACGTCGAGAAGGACGCCGCGCTCGAACGCCGCTTCCAGCCCGTCCTCGTCCCCGAGCCGACCGTCGAGGAGACCGTCCAGATCCTCGAAGGGCTCCGCGACGCCTACGAGGCCCACCACCGGGTCCGGTTCGCCGACGGCGCCCTCGCCGCGGCCGCCGAGCTCTCCGACCGGTACGTCAGCGACCGCTTCCTGCCCGACAAGGCCATCGACCTGATGGACCAGGCCGGCGCCCGGGTCCGGCTGCGCAGCGCCGGCCGCTCCACCGAGGTGGTCAGCCGCGAGGACAAGCTCGCCAAGCTGCGCCGGGAGAAGGACCAGGCCGTCGCCGCCGAGGACTTCGAGAAGGCGAAGGAGCTCAAGGAGCGGATCGCCGAGGTCGAGGGCGAACTCGCCGGCATCGAGGAGCGCCGCGAGGGCGTCGTCTCCGTCACCGCCTCCGACATCGCCGACATCGTCTCCCGCCGCACCGGCATCCCCGTCGCCCAGCTCACCACCAGCGAGAAGGAACGCCTGCTCAGGCTGGAGGAGGAGATGCACGCCCGGATCGTCGGCCAGGACGAGGCCGTCACCGCCGTCTCCGAGGCCGTCCGCCGCAACCGCGCGGGCATGGGCGACGAGAACCGGCCGGTCGGCTCGTTCCTCTTCCTCGGCCCCACCGGCGTCGGCAAGACGGAACTCGCCAAGACCCTCGCCGAGCTCCTCTTCGGCGACGAGGACCGGATGATCCGGTTCGACATGAGCGAGTTCCAGGAGAAGCACACCGTCGCCCGGCTCGTCGGCGCCCCTCCCGGGTACGTCGGCTACGAGGAGGCCGGCCAGCTCACCGAGAAGGTCCGCCGCCAGCCGTACAGCGTCGTCCTCTTCGACGAGGTCGAGAAGGCCCACCCCGACGTCTTCAACACGCTGCTCCAGATCCTCGACGACGGGCGCCTGACCGACGGCCAGGGCCGGACGGTCGACTTCCGCCACTGCGTCGTCATCATGACGTCCAACATCGGCGCCCACCGCATCCTCGCCCACCAGGGCGACGCGGCCGAGCTGAAGGACGAGCTGATGGAGGACCTGCGGGGCCGGTTCCTGCCCGAGTTCCTCAACCGCATCGACGACATCATCGTCTTCCACAGCCTCACCGAGAAGGACCTGACCGAGATCGTCGAGCACCTCCTCGACCGCAGCAAGCACCGCGTCCACGCCCAGGGCATGACCCTGGAGGTCACCGAGGCAGCGACGAAGCTCCTCGTCGCCCACGGCTACCAGCCCGAGTTCGGCGCCCGCCCGCTGCGCCGCACCATCCAGACCGAACTCGACAACCGGGTCGCCTCCCTCCTCCTCGGCGGCGAGGCGGACCCCGGCGACACCATCGTCGCCGACGTCGTCGGCGACTCCCTCCACTGCACCATCCGCAAGGGCGGATCCGGCGGCCCGGAGCCGGAGGCGGCCCTGGCGGTGGCGACCCGGGTGAGTTCGGTCGTCTCGCCCTTCTGCGAGAAATTCGGC